>WGBX01000187.1 GCA_015494075.1 Flavobacteriaceae bacterium | reverse complement strand
ATTTTGTATTATTGCAAATTGATTTCTATTGTATTGATAATTTGAAATCATTTTTTATTGAAAATTTAATAATAGGCCTATGAAGAAAAAAATTACTTTTTTATTAATTTTATGGTCTTTTGCTGGTTTTGGACAAAAAAAATTAAGTAAAAGGCAAAGTGTCGTAAAATCTGCAATTGCAGCTAAAGTTGGAAAACCGGTCTTTAAAAAGGCTGATTTTTTCCGTGTATCGCCACCTTTAAAAGAGATGATAGCACAAGCACGTCTCAATCCGAGAGGTGAAGCGGAACACGCTAAAGAAAGAGAAGAAAAAAATGAAGAGAATGAATGGCACCCACAAGTAACTAATAATGGATTGCATAGAAAAGATCCATTGGCAGACGTGCAAAAAAATAATAAAAGTGCATTAGCGGAATCTATCAACAGTTTGATAGATTTTGATGGTGTTGACAACATAGATGGTGTTGCGCCACCTGACACTCAGGGCGATGTTAATGCAGACTATTATGTGCAATGTGTAAATTGCCATACGGTTATTAAGGACCGTAACGGTAATGACATTGTGTCGGCTTTTCCTACTTCTGATTTTTGGCAAGGAACCCAATTTGATGATAGAAATGATGGTGATCCGGTTATATTATGGGATGAAAATGCTCAGCGTTGGTTAGTAACACAATTTTATGTGCCCAGTTCAGGTGATCAATATCTATTGATAGCTGTTTCTGAAACAGATGATCCTACCGGATCATATTATCAATATGGATTTAACTATGGTACTACTATGCCGGATTATCCCAAATGGGCTATTTGGCCCGATGCGTATTATGTGGGGGCAAATGGGTTCGATACCACAAATAATTATAGCTATGAAGGTGCAATTGTTTCTGCTTTTGACCGGGATAAAATGTTACAAGGCGATCCTAATGCAGGAATGGTAACTTTCGGACCGGATTCTAATTTATGGTCTGTTTTTCCGGCAGATGCCGATACTTTTCCCGCTTATGGTACACCTTGTTCATTTGTGTCTGATCAAGTAGATTATACAAGTGGTAATAATGAAGTTTATATATACGATTTTCATGTAGACTGGACTGATACTGCTAATTCCAGTTTTACCCAATCTACAACATTAACAGTTGCTGATTATGGTTTATTTAGTAGTGGAACAGAGGTACCGCAACCTGGTACAAATCAAAAATTGGATTTATTACATTATAGAATTATGTACCGGCCATATTATCGTCATTTTGATGATCATGAATCTTTATTGGTAACGCGTACAGTTGATGATGGTGGTATTGCTGCTATTCGTTGGTATGAATTTAGAAACACAGGTTCCGGATGGTCTGTTTATCAGCAAGGTACTTATAACCCCGGTGATGGAATTTGGCGTTGGATGCCTTCCATAGCTATGAACCAAAATGGAGATATTACTATAGCTTATTCTGTCTCAGATGATACTAGTCAATATCCTTCTATTCGTGCAGTAGCTCGTTATGCTGATGATCCCTTAGGAGAAATGACCACTAATGAAATTGAATTATTTACAGGAAATGCTTCACAAGATGCTAATAATTTGTCTAGATGGGGTGACTATTCTATGGTAAGTGTTGATCCGGATGGAAAAAGCTTTTGGTTTACTTCAGAATATACCACAGGAGGTTGGGATTGGCGTACACGTATTATTCACTATGAGTTACCGGCACAATGTAACTATCCGGCGACACAAGCTTCCGGTTTACAAACTAGTGTGCAAAGTGATACACAAATTGATTTAAGTTGGACAAGAGGTGATGGTGACCAAGTGATTGTATTAGCCAAACAAGATGCAGCTGTTGATAGCAATCCGGTTGATGGGACTAATTATAATGCCAATAGTACTTTTGGATCAGGTGATCAAATAGGCTCGGGAAATTATGTAGTTTATATTGGATCCGGCACATCGGTAAGTATTACAGGTTTAACTACCGGAACGACCTACAATTTTGCTGTATATGAATTTAATGCAACAGATTATTGTTATTTAACCCCAGGTATAACCGGTCAGGACAAAACTTTCGGAATACCGGATGTGACTACTTTAAGTATGTTACAAGTAAATGATACCGATGCTATCGGTCAAGGAGAAGTAGTGGCAGATAACGGTGCTGCCGTAACCGAACGGGGATTATGTTGGAGTACAGCTCCTAATCCGGATATTACAGGTAATCATGCTGCAAATGGTAGCGGCTTGGGGACTTATACGGTTGATATAACCGGACTGACTGTTAATACGACTTATTATGTAAGAGCTTATGCAACCAATTCATATGGTACAGCGTATGGTCTACAAAAAACATTTAGTACGGGTTGTAATCTTATCTCGGATTTACCGTATTTAGAAAATTTTGACGCTTGGACTACTTCAAATCCTGATACAAGTTGTACAGCTGATGGTTCAGTAACTTTTGACGATTGTTGGAAAAATGTTGTTGGAGACGATAGTGATTGGGATATTTGGTCCGGTGCAACTGCAAGTTCAGGTACAGGCCCATCAGATGATGCCAATGGAGGGGGTAATTATATTTACTTAGAAGCTTCAAGCTGTTTTAACAAAACAGCATCTATTTTGACACCACATTTTGATTTTTCTGCAATTGCCAATCCTTATTTGACATTTTTTGCGCATATGTTTGGTAGTGATATGGGTTATTTAGATGTATATTATACAACTGACGACGGACAAAACTGGACATATTTAGGGTCTGTTATAGGAAACCATGGCGATCAATGGATTCGGTATGGAGCAGATTTGGGCAGTTTGTCAGGTTTGGCTAGTGTGCAATTCAAGTTTACCGGTGTAACAGGAGATGATTATAAATCTGATATAGCTTTAGATAATTTTGTGATAAAAGATTATACGCCACCGGCAGATTACTGTCAGTCAGAAGGTAATTTAGATTATGCGACAGCTATTACTCAAGTCAATTTTAACCAAATTAGTAATGATTCCGGCGGAAAAACAAATGCCTATGAAGATTACACTTATATTTCAACAGTAGTGCAACAAACGCAAAGTTATGATTTGAGTGTAAATGTTGATACCGATGGAAACTATACAGTTTATGTTAAAGTATGGATTGATTGGAACCAAGATAGTGATTTTGATGATCCCGGTGAAGAATATGACCTAGGTTCCATAACAAATACTTCTGATGGTCCTACTTCCAATTCTCCATTATCAGTAGCTGTACCGGCCGATGCAACCATAGGTAAAACGCGTATGCGGGTATCAGCTAAATATAATGATTATGCTACAGCTTGTGAAGTAGATTTTGATGGAGAGGTGGAAGATTATGCGGTTATTGTCTCGACACCTGATTGTCCTGACATTGCTTATTGGAATGGCGCAGAGTGGCTAGATAAAGACTATAACAGCTTGTTACCTAGCGATTTGTCTAACAGGTTGATAATTACTACAGAATTTTTATTAACTGACAATAATAATATTGATGCTTGTGCTTTAAAAGCAGATTCTGGAAACCCCGTAACCATTTCAAGTGGTGATTATATCAATTTATCATTTGATGTAATTAATGAGGGCGGTATTGATGTTCAAAACAATGCAGTACTTGTACAAACCGATAATACGGCAACCGTAACGGGAGATGGTGCTTTTGAATTAGAAGTAGACGCGCCAAACTTTAACAATCAATATGATTATGCATATTGGTCTATTCCCATAGATGGATTTAATGTGGGAGATGTAGTGAGTGATGCCTGGAGATATTATGATTTTGATGCAACGACCCAATCATGGGTATTTAGAACTGCAACAGACGCTATGACCATCGGAAGGGGCTATGCAATATCAGCACCTATTGGTTTTGGTGGTGGTAGTATAAAAGCCAGTTTCTCTAAAACCGGTCAAAAATTTAATACAGGAACAGTACAAGTACCTGTTTATATAAATGGTACCGGTGCACAAGATGATGATGATTGGAACCTTGTAGGTAATCCTTACCCTTCTCCTGTCGATTTTAATAGCTTAGCAGCAGACAATACACTCATTCAAGGCGCTTATTATCTATGGACAAATTGTGCCGGGCTAGTCAATGGTCAACACCAATTAGCCGGATATACAACATACTCGGTAGGATCGGGGTCAACAGCAGCTTGTGATGGAAGTGGTGCAACGGCATCCCAATATGTGCCGGTAGCAGAAGGTTTTTATGTTGAAGCTAATGCTTCTGGTGATTTGATATTCAATAATAGTCAAAGAACTTCAAATTTATCACCTTTTGTCAACCGCTCTAATAATAATAGAGTATGGATCGATTTTAAAGAAGCCAATCATTATCAACAAATATTAGTCGGATTTTTTGATAATGCCAGCGATCAAAAAGATCGTTTATTTGATGCACATCATCCAAATACAGCAGATTTTGCATTATACTCTTTAATTGGTAAAGAAAAATATGTAATCCAAGGTTTGTCGCCATGGCAAGGTGCTGATAGAGTGGTTAATTTGGGCTATACAGCCATAGATAACGGGACACATACTATTGCTTTAAATCATGCCGAAGGCGAATTATCATTAGATGTTCATGTATATTTACACGATAAATATACCGGTAAGTGGGCGGATCTTAAAGAAAATGATGCGCAGTTTGAATCTGATCCCGGCACGTTCAATGATCGATTTGAATTGATTTTTAGCCGTAAATCTTTAGAAACACTAAAATCAGAAAGAGCCGGTCAATTAGAATTACGATCTAAAGACGATGACTTTAAATTGATTAGTGGTTTATCTAATATACAAATGGTTGAAGTATATACCATAGATGGTAAATTTTTATTACGCTTCAAACCGGATACAGCTGCTAATTATTTAGATATGAATTTAGCTAAACTTTCTCATCAGGTTTTATTATTTAAAGTTAAATTAACTGATGGTAAAGAAATAACCATAAAAGGTGTAAAATAAGCCTTTTAACTTAAATAATTTTAAAACACCTTTGAAATTAATTTCAAAGGTGTTTTTTTATGCTAAATTTAAGCTAGTATTTCCATGCATTTATTAACTTAGCATGATTTTAAAAATTTAGATATATGAAACACCTATTTTTATTACTCTTATCTGTTTTAGCGACATTTGGGTTTGCTCAAAACAAAGATAAGGCTACCTTCAAAATCTATGATAAAGGCAAGGTTTATTACTACAACACTATCTTAAAAGATATTAAAGCAGAAAATGCTCAAAAGCAAAAAACGGTGCCTTATAAGCGATTTAAAGTGCTTTTAAAGGGGCAGAAATTTCCTAATAATGTAAGTTTATATCAAACACAATGGCATAATCCGCCTTTGTCACAAGGCAACACCGGTACTTGCTGGGACTTTTCAACAACTTCATTTTATGAAAGTGAGGTGTATCGCTTAACCGGTAAAAAAGTAAAATTATCTGAAGCTTTTACTTTTTATAATGAATATGTTTTGCGAGCAAAAGAATTTGTTCGTACCCGCGGAAAGTCGTTGTTTGATCAAGGTTCGGAAGCTAATGCTGTAACCCGAAATTTTAAATTAAACGGTGCGATGCCTTGGGAAGTATACAACGGTTTAAAAGACCATAAATTTCATAATCACGACCAAATGTATGCAGAAATGAAAGCATACTTACTTTCTGTAAAACGAGATAATGCTTGGGATGAAAAAACGGTGGTAAACACGATTAAAGCTATTATGGATTATTATATAGGTACACCACCACAAACATTTACAGTTAATGGTAAAACTTACACCCCGAAAACTTATTTAAAGGAATATCTGAAACTTAATCCTGACGATTATGTCGATATATTGTCTTATGAGCAAGCACCTTATTATACGCAATGTTCATATGAAGTGCCTGATAATTGGTGGCATTCAAAAGATTATTACAATGTTCCTTTAGATGTTTTTATGAACATTATTATAAATAGCATTAAAAAAGGCTATACAATAGGCATAGGAGGAGATGTCTCTGAACCCGGATTTTTAAATGGTCCCGGAGAACCGCAAGTGGCTATTATTCCTGATTTTGATATTCCTTCTAATTACATTAATGACGATGCTCGTCAATTACGCTTTTCAGAAGGTGCCACAACCGATGACCATGGTATGCACTTGGTAGGTTGGTACAAAGCAAAAGATGGAAAATATTGGTTTTTAATTAAAGATAGTAGTTCGGGTTCACGTAACAGCGACCCTAATAATCCGGCTTTCGGATATTATTTCTTTTCACAGGACTATGTTAAACTAAAAATGATGGATTTTATCATTCATAAAGATGCGGTTAAGGATATATTAAAGCGCTTCAAAAAATAACGAAAACATAACAGATTGACTAAAAAAGCGGCTATTTTAAGCCGCTTTTTTATTGATTCCAGTTATATGTTTTATAAATATTCGTTATGCATTTCGTCCAAAATCGAAAGTATTATGTTAATACCTTTTGACAGTTCATCTTCTGAAATAGTTAACGGAGGTGTAATTCTTACCGCGCGTTTTTCATAAAGTAACCAAAATAAAATTAAGCCTTTTTTCAAAGCTCTTAAAACCAACTCATTTGCTAGCTCTTCGCGAGGTAATATTAAACTCAGCATTAGCCCGCGTCCTCGTATTTCTTTAATAAGCGGATGTTTTAAATGTTGGCGTATAAACTGTTCTTTAATCAAGGCTTTAGATTTCAAATCATTATTTTCGATATATTCTAAAGTAGCCAATGCAGCAGCAGCAATTACAGGATGCCCTCCAAATGTCGTGATATGTCCCATTGCAGGATTTATTAACCTTTGCATTATTTGCGGCGTAGAGGAAAAGGCTCCGATTGGCATACCGCCTCCAAGGGCTTTTCCGGTTATAACAATGTCCGGTATTACGTCATAATGTTCAAATCCGAACATCCGGCCTGTTCTAGCAAAACCGGTTTGTATTTCATCTAATATTAATAATGTGCCTGTTTGCTGACACCGCTCTTTAACAGCTTTTAAATAGCCATCAGCAGGTTCTATAAAACCAGCACCGCCTTGAATTGTTTCTAAAATTACCGCTGCTGTCTTTGTTGTAATCCGGTTTAAATTATCAAAATTATTAAAATTTATAAATCTAATACCCGGAATTAATGGCATAAAAGGATTTTTTCGTTCCGGATAATCCATAACAGACATACTCCCTTGAGTATTGCCATGGTAAGAGTGGTGCGCAGCTACAATTTCAGGTCTTCCGGTATACAGTTTAGCTAATTTCATAGCGCCTTCTGTCGCTTCTGTACCTGAATTAACCAAATAGGTTACGGAAAGTTTGCCGGGAAGTAATTTTGCCAATTTTTGACAAAGTGTTACCTGTGGTGCTTGGATAAATTCTCCATATACCATAACATGCATATAACGGTCCAATTGGTCTTTAATGGCAGCAACCACTGCCGGAGGCTGATGACCTATAACATTGGCTGATACACCTGCAACAAAATCAAGATATGCTTTTCCTTGACGGTCATATATGTAACTACCCTTAGCATAGTTTACTTCAATACCCATAGGGTGTGCTGAGGTTTGAGCTTGGAATTTTTTAAAATCTTGCAACATTATTTAAAACAGTTTTCAAAGAATACTTTTAATGCCGGTGTTATATAAATCTCTCCGGCTTGTCCAATAGCTTCGTTTATTTCAGAATGTGTATATATATTTGCTTCTATATCTGTGACTGCAAACCCTTCTTGTTTTAATGCAGAAATAAATTGGTCTGCTGCTGCTATCCGATCTATGGTGCCGCGCTTAGCAATAAAAAATTTGGGTAAATCAGAATGGTTTAAGTGGTGTAGTGGAGAGGCAGACAAATTATCTTGTGGTATGTCGCCAAAAGCATTCAAATACATAGGATCGGGATCCGGAACTTCTTGAATAACATGGTATACATCATACATTTCAGTGTCAATGACTGCAATACCTTTAATACTACTAATAGGAAATCCGGCTTGTTCTATGAAACTTTGATTCGTACCTGTTAAGGCAACTAAATGCGCTCCGGCACTATGCCCTAAAAGTCCTAAATTATGAGGATCTCCTCCATAGGAATCAATATGATCATACACCCATTTTAAGGCATCAGCTAAATCTTGATTATGAATGGGAAACTTAATCCTGTTCGGATCTTGAAGCGCATAGGGAAAAGGACTTAAACGGTAATTTACACTAACTAAAATATAGCCCATTTGAGCAAAAAAGGCTGTTTTATTTGCCATTTGGTTGCTTTTATCACCGATACACCACCCTCCGCCATGTACCCAAATGATGACAGGTTTGGATTGGGTATTATTGGGATCGTAATAAATATCGAGACTTAATAAATCAGGTGCAACACCTGAAATGCTTTTATATGGGATAGTCGTTTTTGTATAGTTTAAAACAGGCAAATCAAGAGCTTCTGTTGTTTTGCAAGAAAACAAAAGTAATAAAGTCCAAATTAAAAGATTCTTATGTAACATTTTTTTAAATATGACTATGTAAAGTTTAAAAGGTTTAATCTGAATTTGATAATATTTAAAAGGTTTTTAAAATTGATTTAAAATAATTTCAGTTATACGTTTCCGGTCTGGTTCATTTAAGTTAGAGCCACTAGGCAGACATAAACCACGTGAAAATAAGTCATCTGAAATACCATTCAAATAACTGGGAGCACCTTTAAAAACCGGTTGTTGGTGCATAGGCTTCCATAAAGGCCGACTTTCTATATTATGGTTAGCCAAAGCCAATCGGATTTTTTCACGATCTTCATAAGAACGTGTTAATACAGTTGTGAGCCATCTGTTAGAAAAAAAACCGGAAGGTTCTTGTAAAAATTGCAAAGGTGCATTTTGTAAAGCGGTTTTATAATAATCAAAATTGGCACGTCGCGCCGCGATATGTTTATCTAAAATTTCCATTTGACCACGACCTATACCTGCAAGTATATTAGACAGGCGGTAGTTATATCCGATTTCGCTATGCTGATAATGCGGAGCATTATCTCTGGCTTGGGTAGCCCAAAAAATGGCTTTTTCTTTAGCTTCTTGGGTATTGGTAATTAAAGCACCACCTCCGGAGGTAGTGATAATTTTATTGCCATTGAACGATAAAATACCATAATCACCAAAAGTTCCTGCTGCTTTATTATCAATACGGCTACCTAAAGCTTCGGCGGCATCTTCAATTACCGGTATTTCATAATGCCTGGCTATGGCCATTATTTCTTTCATTTTTGCCGGCATACCATACAGATGTACCGGAATAATAGCTTTGGGTTTTTGTCCTTTGACAATACGGTCTTTAATGGCTTGCTCCAATAATTCGGGGGACATATTCCATGTATCAGATTCACTATCTACAAAAACCGGCCTGCCACCTTCATATGTTATCGGATTAGCCGATGCCGAAAAAGTCATGCTTTGACAAATTACTTCGTCTCCCGGTTTTATGCCGGTTAATTTTAAAGCCAAATGCAGTGCTGCTGTTCCGGAACTTAAAGCAGCTACATGTTTTTGATTATTTAAATATGCGGCTATATCATTTTCAAAACCCGTTACGTTAGGGCCTAATGGTGCAATCCAGTTAGTCTCAAAAGCTGAGGCTATATATTTTTGTTCAGCACCACCCATATGCGGTGAAGATAGCCATATTTTTGATTTCTTCATTTGGTAACAATTTTTACTATTGGTCTTAGTGCACTCAAAAGTATTGAAAATTGCGGACGTAATCGCAAAATTTATATAAATATTGGTATGTATTCATAGGATTTGTAAATATTACGATATAGCTGTAACAATTTTTGATTTTTGTTATTTCGAGTGAACAATTTGTAAGATTTATAACTGTTATTTACCGGAACTTTGATACAACCCTGACAGCATCAGATTTACTCAGCGGCCTGCATTTTTCTATATACACCATGTAGGATGCCGAGTAATTTTACTTTTTAATCAAAATTGTATCGAATTACCGGTTTTAAATAGCTCTATATACTTTTTAAGCCAATTCAGATAGTAAATTCATATCGTCATTGATTAAAGCTTCTTTTTTACGATGCCATTTTTGCACATGTTTTTTTCTAGATAAAAAGTATAGTTTATACGATCATATTCCTCACAATACATTCTTTTGCCATATTATTTTTTAATTATCCTCCCCGGATTTCCAACAACGGTTACGCCATCGGGAATATCCTTGATAATAACAGCACCAGCACCAATAATTGCCCATTTTCCTATTTTTATACCCGGAATAATAACAGCGCCAGCACCAATATGTGTACCTTCTCCGACCTGAACTTGTCCACATAAAGTGGCATTAGGTGAAATATGAACAAAATCATCCAGTTGACATTCATGATCAATACTAGCTGTGGTATTGACAATACAATGCCGGCCAATTATTGTATCTACATTAATTACGACTCCGGGCATAATTACAGTTCCTTCACCTATTTGGACTGTTTTATCAATAATTGCAGAAGGATGAATAGCTTTGGTAAAGTAAACATTATTTAATTTTTTAACAATATGCCGTCGTGTTTTATTATTACCAACAGAGATGATAAAGTTATCATTTTCATGACCATCATATTGAGAAACTTCATAACCTAAAATTTTGAAGGGCGCCCTATCATCATAAATTTTACTGATAGGCAAACCAATATCTTCCAAAATTCTGATAATAACTTTTCCATGTCCGCTTGCACCGTATAATTTCATTTTTATTTATTATTTTGTTATTATATTTTACCTTGGCATATTTATCATCCGGTTGTTATTTCGACGGAACTTTACGCCACAGGAAGTAAAGTGATGCGGAATCTTTAATTTTAAACTGCAAAATTTTACAGTTCTCATCGTCCGTTCCATATTTTATCATCCTGTCAACTGTTGATTCCCCTTAAACCGTCCGACAGCCGAAGCACCTTCTACGGCAACCCCTTCTCTTTTAAATACTTTTTTTACAGTTAATAATAATATTTTGACGTCTAGCATAAGACTCAAATGATCTACGTACCAAACGTCATATGCAAATTTTTGTTGCCAGCTCACAGCATTTCGACCATTGACTTGTGCCCAACCTGTAATGCCGGGGCGTACCTCATGGCGACGTTTTTGAAAATCGTTATACAAAGGTAAATATTCCGGTAGTAAAGGTCTAGGACCTACCAAACTCATATCACCTTTTAGGACATTCCATAATTGGGGTATTTCATCAATTGACGTCTTTCTTACAATTTTACCGATTTTAGTCAAGCGTTGGTGGTCAGGCAGTAATTTTCCTTGCCGGTCCTTACGGTCATTCATTGTTTTAAACTTAACAATCGTAAAGATTTTCCCGTTTTTACCCGGACGTTTTTGCAAAAAGAAAGGCGTACCTCTATTTGCAATGCCTAATAAAATAGTGGTGGGGAGCAAAATAGGAGAAGCCCCGATTGTGCCAATAATCCCCAAGATAAAGTCTAATAGTCTTTTAAAGAATTTGCGATACATAAATTATCAAAAACTAAAACAA
Source organism: Flavobacteriaceae bacterium (assembly GCA_015494075.1). Lineage (GTDB taxonomy): Bacteria > Bacteroidota > Bacteroidia > Flavobacteriales > Flavobacteriaceae > WGBX01. Next base: position 3,482 of record WGBX01000187.1, on the reverse strand, counting down.
AAGTAAGATTTTTTTATGAATATGAATTATTAAGCCGTAGCTTCGATACAAAGCTGACTGCGTCAGCTTCACTCAGCCACCTTCACTTACGTTATAGAGGTTACTGAGTGATTTTGTGACGCAGGAACAAAATTGTATCGAAGTGAGGTCAATGAGTGATTTTCGACGCAGGCATAAAATGTATCGAAGAGCCGGTGTTTGACACCATTTTCTTTATTCATAAACATCTCTATACAACTGTCTATATGCCTCCAACAAAGCCTTCCAAACGACATCTTGTTTATAATTTCTTTCAATAACAGGCCGGGCATTTAGAGCCATTTGTTTATAATTTTTCGGTTTTTTTAATAAAGATGACATGGCATGTTTCAGAGCCACTTCCGACCTAACCGGAACAATTAAACCATTATACCCATTGGTAACAATTTCGTTACAACCATTAATGTTCGTCACTATGGCAGGTAGTCCCATGGCACCGGCTTGTAAAACGACATTAGGGAAACCCTCACGATAACTGGGAAAAACTAAAAGATTTGAAATTGCCATAAAAGGTCTAACATCATCAACCCAGCCGGTGGTAATTATATTGGAATTGTGTTGTATTGTGGTAAGTGTATCTTTTTTTAAAGGGTCTAAATCAGGTTCTTCATTACCAACAAGTAGTAATTTAATATTAGGAAATGATTCTTGTAAGTTAGTAAATGCCTTTACCAATTCATTAATACCTTTATCACCGACTAATCTACCTACAAACAGAAACACAAAATCGTTTTCGGTTATGGTCAATCTTTGTTGCAACTGTTTAAGGATTTTCTTATCCATTTGTTCCGGATTAAAGAAATTTGTATCTATCCCATTAGAGCTGCCATTAGCCAAAACCTTGATTTTATGTGCGGGTGCCAAGTTATGTTCCATCATAAATTGAGCTAAGTTTTGAGAGTTAGGATAAATACCGGTAGCTGCCCATGAAGTCAGACGTTCTACGGTGTTGAGAACTTTGCGTTTAAGGCCGGTAGTTTGCATCAAGGGTAAGCCGGCTACAGTATGCATTCGTATCGGTACACCTGCCAGCTTGGCTGCCAACATACCCACAAGTCCGGCTTTGGGTGTATGTGTATGTACGATATCCGGTTTTTCTTTTTTGATAAGTTTGTAGGTATACCAAACCGCTCGTAAATCAGTAAAAGGAGAAATTTTACGTGTAAGCGGTAAGGTATGTACCTTTAAGCCGGTTGTTTTTTCAATTTCGGGGATTTCTTTACCTTCGGCACTTGCCAATACAACTTCTATCCCATTTTGCATCATATATTGGGGCTGCCCTTGCAGGAGTTTTTGTAAAGAAATGGGGACGGTGGTGATACGGAGGAGTTTCATTGAAATATATTTTTTTTTGTAGTAAGTTTTCTATATTTCGGATTGTTGTAATTTATGATTAATGCAAAGAGAATGGGTAAAAGCATATATTTTTGTCGTGAAGCAAGTCCCAGATTATACATCCCCATAGATAATATAACCCAACTGATTAGAACAAATATGAACTCGGTTTTATTATATTTATTAATAGATTTATACCATTTAAATAGATTGAAATTAATAGACTTGTACCATTTAAAAATTATTAATAAAAGAATAAAATTTTCAAAAGAGGCCAATAGCTGCAGAATTGAATGAGCATCAAAAAAAAGAGGTCTAAAAAAATATGCAAACATTTTCATAGGCAAACTATATGAACTTACATCAACGTAAGAACTTAATTCGTCTGTATGAATACTACCGTAGTTAGTAAAACTGGTTAATTTATTATTTATTTCTTCTAATCCCAATTCATCAACTTCTAAAAATGTTTTTAAATATGGAAATGAAATAATAAGAATGATAATGGATAATCCGATTAAAGCAAAGTCGCTTATTTTATATTTTGCCGGATTTTTAAATAGCATTGATAAAATTATAGATAACATCAAGAGGAATCCTATATGTGGTCGAATCAAAAAAATAATTAAAAAAGAAACAAGATTAATAATGATTGTTTTTGGAAGATATCGGTAGCTCCAAAAGAACATCATAAGTGCCATAAAAATTAAACTATCCTTTCCTAGTGCAGACGTCCAAAAATGAAATTCAGGCAATAAAAGAAATATAGTTGAAACTGAGATGCCGAAAAGTGTTAAACTAGAGGGTATTTTGATCATTTTTATAAAAAAAACGAAACCGATATATCCAAAAAAACCAAAAAGATAAAAAAGAGCCAATTTATTAAATCCTAACTTAATCAAATAGGTAGACAAATAGAGAATGAAGTCTGTGCCTGTTCCAAACTGAATGGAGAAACCTTGATTATAAACACCGGCATTATAATACATATTAGCATCAGCAGAATGAGTTCCAGCATAAAGATAGTATATGTAAACAAAAATCAAGTGTTCTAAATAGACAAAATATATCAAATTAGTTTTTTTTTCTTTAGCCAACTTACTTGTAATGAAAAAGCCGATTGTGACAATAATCGCTATATATAGAATCGAAAGAATGTTAGTGCTCATCAGATATATGTTTATATAAATTTAATGTCTTTTCAACCAGAGTTTTAATATCATAGTTTTTTGATCTTAAGATACCTTTATTAGTTAATTCATTATATAATTTATTATCATGAGCGACCCTTTCAATTTCATAAGCCAGTTTTATATGATCTTTTTTGGGAAATAAAATACCGGCATCTTTTACAACTTCATTTAAGCCTTCAGTATCAGAAGCTATAACCGGCAAACCGGATGCCATAGCTTCAACAGCCACTAACCCGAAACCTTCCCAATTTGAGGATAGAATAAAAATATCATGTTCTGAATAAATTTTAGGAATATTTCTTTGAAAGCCTAGGAAATGTACACGTTCACTTAAATTTAGTTCTTCAACATAATTTATTATTTCTCCCATTTTTTCTCCTTCACCAACTAAACTCAATTCATATTTATTATTAAGTAATCTAAAAGCTTTTAAAAGAGTTATATGATCTTTTTGTTTACTAAAACGGGCAACCATTAATAATTTAATTATATCTTTTTCATTTTTTGAAATTTTGGGCTTAAAATTTTCAAGAGATATGCCATTATTTATAACGCTTCCCTTAAATTTTTTAAAATTAAAATCTTTTTCAAACTGTTTTTTTACGCCTTCGCTAATAAAAACAATATGGTCATAGAAAGAATATAACAAATAATCAATGATTTTGGTGATAAAAAATTGTCGTCTGTTGTTGGTAGTGTTGTGTTCTGTTGTAACTAACTTAATTTTTTTTGGTAAAAAGATTTTGATTAAAGCAAGGTAATATTGAGTTGGAAATAAATGGGCGTGAACAATATCATAGTTTTCTTTCCTGATTAATTTAAATAATCGATACAACTTTTTTAATGAATATCTTTTGCCTTTGGGTTGCAAAGTGAAAATTTTAATATTTTCAGGTAAATTATAAACGATTTTAT
>WGBX01000186.1 GCA_015494075.1 Flavobacteriaceae bacterium | reverse complement strand
CTCTATAAGTAGATGTGCTGTTTGCATTATCTCCACCTACATATTTAAAAGCAATAAATACTTTTTGTCCTGCATAAGCTGATAAGTCAATATCACCTGAATTAATCCATGCATGATTTGCATCAGTATCTGTGGCTAGTCGAGCGTTTAAGGGTTGCCAGTTAGCAGCAGTTACATCCACGCCGTTAAAATCAGTAGAAATCCAGATACTTAAGGCATCATGCGTCCAATAAGCTTTGGCTGTATCAAAGTTTAAAATAGTACCATTTTCTACCTCAATACCCGGAGAAACCAACCAGCTAATATTGATACTTTCGCCGGAACGGTAAGCATTCATTTCTGCATAATGATTAGCTGCGTTACCATAGAAGCCTCCAAACCAAGCTCTACTTCCGGCTTCTGTAAAATTAGTCCATCCGGCTAAATTAATAGGTTCATCTTCAACAACACGTCCAAAACTTTCCATTAATTTTTCTGCATTGCAGCGTGCATTGTTCATATCCAAATCTTGAATATTGCGCAAGTATAATTGATATTCTCCATTATATACGCCTAAAATACCTGTTACTGTCCCATTTAAAGCAGGTGTATGAGCATCTGCAAAAACTGAATAGCCACTAGTTCTAACTATAACTTGGTCTCCATTGCAATTAGTCAATATTCTATTTGCACTAGCAGGTCTTGGTGGATAGTTATCACTATCAGAAAAAGCCAGTTGCTCATTGACATCTTGTGGTCGGAATTGAACATTTTGAACTTGAACTAATTTTCCTAAATCCTCCAAAGTAAAGTCTGTCAAAGCTTTTACAGTAACTTGTGGTTCTTGAGTTTCATTTAAAACAAAAATATGATCTTGGTCAATATCATCTGTAATACGGCCAATACCACCATTATAGATATCACCTAAAACATATTCATCATATTTTTTGGCTATATATAAGTTTTGCGCTTGAATACGTAATTTATTTCCTACTTTGTAACCTCGACGGAATAAATCGCGCATATTTAAGCCAACTTGTAAGCCGCCGGTTTCATCTTGCACATATATTTTTTTATAGAAATTACCAAACTCATCGTCAGCTGTTACGACAACATCTATAACCATGTCATTTGTAATTTGTACCAAGTTTCCACTAGGCGATAGTGCTTTTAAATCAGCAATAGTAGCATTGGCAGCTGCCGGTGGTGCACAATAATCAGCCGCTGTTGTACCGTCACATCTCGGGTCGTTAAATTGCACATCATTAGTGTCTCTAATATATAATTGAAAATCACTATTATATTTGCTCATAACTGCGACAATGGTTCCTTTTCCAGCAGGAACTCTTTGGCTTGCAAAATCAGCATAACCACTATTTCTTAAAATAATATCACGACCGGAACAATCTTCGATATATTTATTAACACCTGAAACACCTTCATAAGCATAAGTAGAACATAAATCCGATTGAGCAAATTGCACATTTTCAAATTTAACTAAGATATTTACATCGGCATCAGAATAAGTAGACATATCGACTACTTTGGGAACAATTTCACTCGGTGCGTCACAAGATGCAATTATACATTCTTTGGTTTTCTCAGGAGAAATTCTACCAATACCAACACCTCCATAAGTTAAAGTGTAAGCTGTTCCTAATTTATACACGCCATGGTCTTGTGCCACAAACAATCCTTTAGCTTTGACATATACTTTTTTACCCACCGGAAACTCTGTATACATATCTCTTTTATCTATAGCAATACTAATTCCGGCTGTAGGATTGTCCGGACTATCTTGCAATACTAAAGTTGTATAAAAATTTCCATGTTCGTCACTAGAAATTACATAACCTTCAAAAACCATATCGGTGGTTATTTGCTTTATTTCACCGGTAGGTGTTACGGCCAACACATCGCTTATCGTAGCATTAGGCGTAACATTTTCTGCTTGGCAGGCTACATTGGGGGTATCCCAATTGTCATCATGCACACATGAAGTTACTGAGATAAAACCCAGCAAAATCAATAAAGCTTTCAAATTTTGTTTAAATATATTTTTCATTTTATAATTTTTTTTTAATTAAAATCTTACACTTAATTGAACATAATAGGTTCGTCCGTAACCATACCAGTATTTGTTACCAAAAACAGGTGTAGAATTTACTACTTTGTCTTGGTAATATTCCGGGAAAGATGCTTTTCTTGATTGTTCAAAACCACCTGTACGGACATCGACATCTAAGGCATTGGTTACTACGGCAAATAAACCGATATAATATTTTTTAACTTTCCATGATTTACCACCTACTAAATTAAGATGAAAGAAATCCTCCAATTCTTCTTGTGCCCATACTTGTGCCAAAGTTTCATCATTGACACCCGGATAAGGTTCATTTAAAATTGGATCTGTGTAAAATTGCTCTGTACGAATCAGAGGCGAAATAGACACATAATTTCGATTATAATAATTCAAATTAGCACCTACAAACCAATAGTGTGGATCGCGGTATTCTAAACCTAAACTATAAGCATCTTGAGGGCCATTTGATAAATTATAATCTTTCAACAAACTTTTGCCTTGATATTGGGCATCAAATACATCGGAAGCCAAATACAAATCCGGATCGTTACGATAGGTATGTTTGCCATAAGTTGCCGCAAAAGTTGCTTTAATTGTGGGTGTTACTTGTGCTTCTATACCTAATTCTACACCACGGTCTGCTTTATCTTCATTAGTCAAAATTTGAGTCACAAAATAACTAGCAACAGTATTTCCTAAATTAACATTTTGTGCATAATAACGGCTGATTTCCGTAGCATCACTGGTGTAATAATAATAAGCAGATAATCTGGCTTTAACAAGTGATGAACGAAAAACATAACTAGCATCTAAACCGGTAAGTTTTTCATTTTTGATATCCGGAGTTATTTCATTATTAACTCTGGCATTGTAAAAAACATTTTTCCATTCGGGCGCTTGTGAAGTTGAAGCAAAATGCATATCTATTAAATGTTTGCCTGAAAATTTAAAAGTTGCTCCCATTTTTAAACCATAGTTATCAAAACTAATTTGCTCGCTTTTACCATAAGAATTATTTTCAAATAATTCATTTTTAAATAAACCTTCTCTTTGATAATTGGTAAATCCGTAACTTCCTGTTACAAAAAAGTCAATTTTTTTGCCGGTAACTTGTACTTGAGCAAAAGATTTTAGCTCATTGCCAAAAATATTATAATCGTAATAAAATTTATCATCTTCACTTACCGTTGGATCACTATCCAAAAGATTATAAGATTTATTGGTATATTGATCAATATCAAGAGCATACTGACTACCTAACAAATCCGTCATTTTGGCATAACCTTCATTGGTATAATTTTTAAATTGTACGCCTGCATTTAAAACAATATTATCTTTCAAAACACGATCATATATACTACTTAATGTCAACACAGTATCATCAATACGGTCATCATACCAAAAGTAACGAGCTGCACCGTCATAATTTTCGTTAACATAGTACAAATTATTCCAATCAATTTGTCCATTATTAACAAAATTTTGCTCAGCATAATAGGCTTGGACAGGGTCATTTATAGATTCCCAATAGCTCGGCAAATACCGGTAATAGGTTGGATCAGGGTTAGGGGCGTTATAATATTGTAAACGACTGTTGGCAGTATAGCCCTTTTGAAAAGCAATGTTAGTTTGTAAGTTAGAGATGTCATTTATATCCCAAAAATCACTTAAAATAACAGTAGGTTCAAAAATTCTTTTGATACGTGAATTTCGTTTATCGTCATCTTGATAGCCCCAATAAGAATTATATTTTGTTCCTTTTAAATCGAACACTTCTTGAGTTTGAGGTGCTGATTTTCCTCTTCTGTTAGGCGTCACAAAAGCTGTTAAGTTAAGACTATGCTGATCATTTAATTTTTTTTCAGCAGAAATAAACAAACTATTTGCATCATAAAAAGTCCCTTCAAAATGGCCTTCTTCTGCCCAACGTCTAGATGCCGAAACCGCTAAGGCCCAGCCATTAGGTAACAATCCTGTTGCATAGCTACCCATAATACGATTACTATAACTCCTATTAGTGGCTGCGTATGACAATTTTTTGGTTGCTCTAATTTGTGAAGCACGTAAAACAAAGTTGGTTGTTCCTAATAAGCCCCCAAAATTATAATCAGAAGGCGACATTCCCTTATAGGTTTCACGATTTCTAAACATATCGTTCAAGCCACCCCATTCGCTCCATTGAGGTCTGTAATCATAGGCTTTATTCATTTCAACACCGTTCATTAAAACCGAACCGTATTTAGAATCCAATCCTCGAAGTTTAAAACGAGCAGAACTAAATTGATAAGAAACTGCACGATCATAAACATCAGATGAAGCTTGCAATAGTCCTGAAATGTTTTCAGAACCACTGTTATCATCACTTAAATTTTCATCATCTAAACTGATAATACCTTGTTCATCCAAATCCTCGATGGTTGGCACCAAAATAATGTTACCTAAATCTGTTGATTGATTAGGTCTGACAACTACTGGCAATTGTTGTTCATCATATCCCGACTCATTAACAACTACCACCTGATTACCAGCAGGCACCCACATGATCTCAAAAGCACCTTTTACATCAGTTTTTCGATGAAGTTCAGTATTTAAAATTTTTACCACAACTCCGCTAAGGGGTTTTCCGGTATCCGCATCAATAATAATTCCTTTGACTGTTCCTTTATTGTTTTGCGCATAAGTTAGCGAAACAAAGAACAAAAGAATTAAACTTATAAACTTGTTTAGTTTTTGCATTGTATTACAATTTTTATTTTTATTTGGTTATACTGCAAACTTACATCTTTTTTTGATATTTATTTTGTAATTTTGACAGGTTTTGTAAAATAAACCAAACGATAAATTTTACTTATACATTAAAATATATAACAGACAAAAATCTTAAAAACAATGAAAAGGATATTAATTTTAGGTTGGCTGACATTGCTCCTATTTTCATGTGGTACGACACAAAAAGCCACGACAACAAACAAAACAAATAAAGCTATTAGCGGTAAGAAATATTTAGCTCGTACCGTGGCTTTTTATAATTTAGAAAATTTATTTGACACTATTGACGATCCCAATAAACGTGATGAAGATTTCACACCTAATGGCCGTGATCACTGGACTAGTGATAAATATTATAAAAAATTACAAAATTTAGCAACTGTAATAGCAGATATCGGTAAAAAAGAAACACACACTTCACCCGCAATTATTGGCGTGGCTGAGGCTGAAAACCGTGCGGTACTCGAAGATTTGATTAAAACACCACCTCTGGCCGGACAGCAATATGGCATTATTCATTTTGAATCGCCTGACCGTCGCGGTATTGATGTTGCATTATTATATAAAAAACGTTTTTTTAAACCTATTAATTATAAAAAATATCCACTATTAATTTACGATGATAATACCGGTAATAGAATTTACACCAGAGATCAACTAGTAGTTACAGGTATGTTAGATGGTGAAAAAATGCATTTTATTGTAGACCACTGGCCATCAAGACGTGGAGGAGAAGCACGTAGTCGTCCTAAAAGAATTAAAGCTGCACAACTGACTAAAAAAATTGCTGATTCAATCTTACAGGAAGAACCTAATGCCAAAATTGTCATTATGGGCGACTTAAATGATGACCCTAATAGTCCTAGTGTAAAACAAGTCTTTCAATCAACTGCTGACAAAAGTAAAGCTAACAGTACAGGTTACTATAATGCCATGGAAAACTTCTTTAACCGTGGTATAGGTACATTAGCCTACCGAGATGGTTGGAATTTGTTTGATCAAATTATTATCACACCCGGATTACTAAACAATACCAATGATTATGAATATCACTTTTGGAAAGCAGGTATTTATAGTAAAGAATTTATGAAAAATCGAAAAGGCAGATATAAAGGCTATCCTAAAAGAACTTTAGTAGGCGGACAATTTATAGGTGGTTACAGTGACCACTTCCCTACTTACATTATATTGGTCCGGGCTATACAATAAAAATCTTTTAAAATCAAAATACATAAAAAAAGCTGCTTTTTATTTAAAGCTGCTTTTTTTTAATTCAATAATTTAAACAAAAAAGGTTGTCATAATATGACAACCTTAATGCGGAGAGTGAGGGATTCGAACCCCCGGTGGGTTGCCCCACAACGGTTTTCAAGACCGCCGCATTCGACCTCTCTGCCAACTCTCCTTGGCCAATAGTCTAAGGACTATTATTATGTTTAAGCGAGGTATAATCGCTTTTAGTAGCGAGGGCGGGAATTGAACCCGCGACCTCCGGGTTATGAATCCGACGCTCTAACCGTCTGAGCTACCTCGCCATTTCTTCGTTTCGGAGTGCAAATATAAAAAGATTTTTAATAACTGAAACTAAAAAAATGAGATTATTTTTTTTCATGAAGGTCCAAAAATTACTATTCCGCTGTAATTCAATTAAAAGAGCGCTCAGGGTGTAATATAAAATATTGTTCATCAGCATCTAAATGTAATAAATAACTCATTTTTTCCGGCTTAGGTTTCATTAATAACATTAGCAAAAGTGCATATGCAGCAAAAAACAAAAGCAATAAATTACCACTTTGCCAAAATAATAAACTATTAACCAATCCGTAAATTACTATGATACTTAAATTAACTAAATAATAAATACTAAACAACTTCAATTTTGAAAACAAACCGAACGTACTTAAAGCCTTTTTAGATAAAGCCTTTTTAATATAACCCGACAAAAGGAAAAGTAAAATTCCTATTAGAAAATCTAAGTAAAACTTGTTTAACTGCTTATCTTCAAGTTCAAATTGATGTTGCATATTCATAGCATACACAAACGTCATTGTTAAGAGATAGAATATTAAATAAATAGTATAAATTAAGTTTAACTGCTTAAAATATTGCTTAAAATTTGAAAAAGTAAACATTTAATAAGATTTATAATGGCTAAAATTACAAAGATAATTTGAGCTGGCAAGCCTAATATGAATCAATATAACCTATCTAAGATTTAATTTATTATCCGGACTATACCTAAAAATACCTGTTACGGCGTATTCCGGTACTAATTTTTCAATTCGCATAACCTCTTGGCTGGCAAAATCTTTCGCCTGAAAACAGTTTAAGATTATAACATATTTCAATTATATATAATTTAAAACCTGTTTAAATAACACTTTATAATAAAATTCACATTTTAAAAGAAAGAGCCTGAAACCATTAACAAAACTAAGCCAAATCTGATGGTTTAGAACATTATTTGTTAAAAACAAATAGTAAAAAAAATATCTATAAAAAAATCAACTTTAACACATTTATAATATTTGGATTGTTTTTCAGGTCTTTGTTACGAATAAATTAATAAAACGACGGATTTTATAACAATTAATCACAAACCGAAAAGTTATTAACAAAGTGGTAAAAAGTGGTAAAAAGTGCAAAATAATTTAGTAATTTTGAATATTAAAGAAAACGAGATGACTAATCCGCTAAACGGAACATATTATTGCAAAATGGATGCCAAGGGCAGAATAATGCTACCGGCAGAATTGCGCAAGCAATTGTCTGATATGCAAATGGATAGTTTCATCCTTAAAAGAGCGGTTTTTCATAACAATCTGGAAATGCATCCCAAAAGTGAATGGAGCAAATTAATGGAAAAATTAAACAAACTAAACAGGTTTAAGAAGAAAAATGTCGATTTCCTTACACGATTTCTTGCAGGTGTTCGTAATGTAAATATTGACACAACCGGTCGATTGCAAATTCCAAAAGATTTAGTAGACAAAGCTCAACTAAAAAAAGATGTTGTAATAGCCTCAGCTATTAATATTTTGCAAATTTGGGACAAAGACATTTATGAAAAGTTCTTACAAGACAGTATTGAAGATTTTTCTGATTTGGCAGAGGACGTAATGGGTGAAATTGATTTTGACAATGAATAAACCACAACCGACATATCATATTCCTGTTTTGCTAAAAGAAAGTGTCAAAGGCCTTGATATCAAACCGGAAGGCACTTATGTAGATGTTACTTTTGGTGGTGGCGGTCATTCAAAAGAAATTCTAAAAAACCTAGGCCCAAAAGGGCGCTTATATGCCTTTGATCAAGATGAAGATGCGTTACAAAATACAATTGACGACCCGCGATTTACCCTTATCGAAGGCAACTTCGCTAATCTTAAAAACTATTTAAGACTTGAAGGTGTCAAAGAAATAGATGGTCTTTTAGCTGATTTGGGAATATCATCTCATCAAATTAATATGCCTAAAAGAGGATTTTCAACTCGCTTTAATGAAAAACTTGATATGAGAATGAATAAAACAGCCGATATCTCAGCCTTTGAAGTTCTCAACCATTATGATGAGTATACTTTACGCAAAATTTTTTCACAATATGGCGAATTAAAAAATGCTGCTACATTAGCCAAAAGTATCATTAAAGCCCGTGAAAATATGTCTCTTAAAACTACCGGAGAGCTTAATGAAATTGTATCGAAACATTTTCCAAAATTGAAACAAAATAAATTTTTGGCCAAGTTATATCAAGCTATACGTATTGAAGTCAATGGTGAAATTGAAGCATTAAAAAAAATGTTGCAACAAGCAGCATTATTAATTAAGCCCGGCGGCAAACTTAGTGTGATCTCTTATCATTCGTTAGAAGACCGTTTGGTTAAACGTTTTATAAGAGACGGCTTATTTGAAGGACAGCCCGAGAAGGACTTTTACGGTAATACCCAAGTACCCTTTAAAAAAGTGGGTAAGTTAATTACACCTTCCGATGAGGAGGTTGCTGAGAATACGCGAGCAAGGAGCGCTAAACTACGCATTGCAGAAAGAACGCAATCTCCGTATCAACTATGAGTATATGGTCTATTATCAAGGCTGATTATTTAACCAACGAAAATGCCGCCAAAAACTGGAGTTTTGTTCTCATGTTGGTTTTTATGGGAATAAGTATTATCAATTTATCACATGCTGCTGATGCCAAAGTAAAAAAAATTGTCAAATTAAATCGTGAAGTCAAAGCCTTACGATCAGAATATGTAGAACTAAAAGCAAGGGTAATCAAACAAAAAATGGTGACCAATGTATATAGGCGGCTAAAAAATGACGGCTTTATTTTACCCAAACAACAACCGGTAAAAATTACATTTAAAGAATAAAAATGAGTCAAAACGGAACAAATATTACCAAAAGAAGCATGGGCGTTTTTGCCTTTCTGTTCTTATTTGCTATACTTATTGTAGCAAAGTTGATTCATATACAATATATTGAAGGCAATAAATATCGCGCTTTAGCTCAAAAATACACGCTAAAAGAATTTAAAATAAAAGCAAATCGCGGCAATATTTATGCTGCTGACGGAAGCATCTTGGCAACATCAGTACCAAAATATGATATTGCCTTTGATCCCACAGCAGCATCTGAAAAAAATTTTACTAAATATATTGATGCTTTAACTGAAAAACTCTCTCGTCAAACCGGAAAATCTGCTGAAAAACTCAAAAGAAAATTTGCTAAAGCGCGTAAAAATAATCGAAAATATATCAGAATATTAAAAGGCATTGACTATACGACTTATCAAAAAATTAAACATTTTCCCTTATTTAAACTAGGCGTCAATAAAGGCGGTTTTATTGCAGAATTACATACTGAGAGAGCTTATCCTCTGGGAAATATCCTAAAAAGAACTATTGGTTTTGATCATGGCAAAGGCAACAGCGCCGGCATTGAAGGTAGTTATAGTGCTTATTTACGTGGAAAAGATGGCATGCAAAAAAAACAGAAAATTAAATATGGCGTATGGAAACCTTTAAGTGATATTAATGATATTGAACCCCAAGATGGTTATGATGTTATAACTAACATAGATTTAGACATCCAAAGCATGGCACACCAAACTCTGTTAAAACAGTTGCAAAAGTTTGAGGCCGAACATGGCAGTTTAGTTATTATGGATGTTAAAAGCGGCGCTGTTAAAGCTATAGTTAACTTAGGACGAACTTCCAATGGCAACTATATCGAAAAGCGAAATTACGCAGTATTTGAAAATCATGAGCCGGGTTCTACCTTTAAACTGTTTTCAATTATGGCTCTTTTAGAAGATAAAAGGGTTGATTCATCAGATGTTGTTGATACGGGCAACGGCGTGTATAAAATATATCAAAAAAATGTACGTGATTCTCATCGCCATGGCTTAGGAAAACTTACTGTTAAACAAGTATTTGAAAAAAGTTCGAATGTTGGCGTGGTAAAATTAATCTATGAAAATTACAAAAACAATCCCCAAAAGTTTGTCAACAGACTTTACAATTTCGGACTGCATGAAAAAGTCCATATCGATATAAAAGGTGAAGGTAAACCTTATATTCCCGACCCCAAAGACGAAAAATGGAGTGGTATTTCTTTGCCTTGGATGGCCTATGGATATGGTGTTGAAATGACTGATATTCAAATGCTAACCTATTATAACGCTATTGCTAATAACGGTAAAATGATGAAACCGTTCTTGGTACAAAAAATCAAATCTTTTGACCACACCATTAAAAATTTTAAGCCCAAGATCCTTAATAATTCTATTGCCTCTACAAAAACTATCTATAAAATGCAAGATATGTTAAGAGGCGTTGTAACAGATGGAACCGCCAAAAATATTAATAGTCCTTATGTAAAAATTGCAGGAAAAACCGGTACAGCACAAACAGAATACTGGAAAGGTAAAGGCCAATATATTGCGTCATTTGTCGGCTATTTTCCGGCTGACGATCCGCAATATTCTATGATTGTAGTCATACACAAACCCAATCCTGAAAAAGGGTATTATGGAAATATTGTAGCGGCTCCTGTTTTTAAAACTATGGCAGAGTATATTTATGGTAAGATGCCAAAAAAAATACAACTGGCAGCTGTAAAATCCAAAACTGCTGAAAAAACAGAACATATCGTAGAAAAATACAAAACCATAATGCCCGATTTAAGAGGGTTGCCCTCAAAAGATGCATTATACATTTTAGAAAATATGGGCTTAAATGTCCGATTGGAAGGTTCGGGAAATGTTATAAAGCAATCTGTACCTCGTGGCCAAAAAATTAAAAAAAACCAACTTATAGAATTAAAATTGACATGAAAAAATTAACCGATATATTAGTTGACATTCCGGTTTTAAAAAAAGAGGGAGATACAAATCTTAATATTGAGCGCTTACAATATGATTCAAGAAAAATTGCGCCAAATGACTTGTTTATAGCCTTAGAAGGTGTACAAGTTGATGGTCATAAATTCATAACAAAAGCTATCCAACAAGGGGCTACAGTTGTCGTAGTGCAAAAATGGCAAAAAAATCTACCCTCATCAATAACGCAAATACAGGTTCCGAGCACACATGCGGCTTTAGCTATAATGGCTTCAAATTACTACGAGCAGCCATCTAAAAAAATAAAATTAGTTGGTATAACCGGTACTAATGGTAAAACAACGACCGCCAGTTTATCTTACAAGCTTTTTAAAAAAGCCGGTTTTAAGACCGGACTTTTATCAACTGTAAACATTATAATAGATGAAAAAATCCACCCTGCTACCCATACCACCCCCGATCCATTAATGATTAATTATTATTTAAACGAAATGTACAAGGCAGGTGTTACCCACGTCTTTATGGAAGTTAGTTCGCATGGGATTGACCAACATCGTATTACGGGATTAGATTTTGACGGCGCTGTTTTTACCAATTTAACTCATGACCATTTAGACTATCATAATACCTTTATTAAATACCGTGACACTAAAAAACGTTTTTTTGATCAATTAAAAAAATCAGCCTTTGCATTAGTTAATACTGATGACAAAAACGGCTTATTTATGCTACAAAACACAGCAGCAAGCCCATTGACCTATGCTTTAAAAAATCCGGCTGATTACAAAGCTAAAATTTTAGAACAAAATTTTTCGAGCATGCTCATATCCATTAACAATAAAGAAGTATGGGTACGCTTGGTCGGACTGTTCAACGCTTATAATATATTAGCCGTGTATGGTATTGCCGACCAACTAGGATTAGAGCGTTTTAAAATTTTACAAATCATAAGTGAACTGGAAAGTGTGCCTGGAAGGTTTGAGCTAATCTTATCTCCCGAAGGTAAAATTGCCATTGTCGATTATGCCCATACACCTGATGCATTAGAAAATGTTTTAAAAACAATTAATAATATCAGACCTAAAAATCAAGAAAAACTCATCACTATTGTAGGAGCCGGAGGTAACAGAGATAAAACAAAACGACCCGAGATGGCAGCAGTAGCAGCACAGTTAAGTGACAGTGTTATTTTTACATCAGACAATCCGAGAGATGAAGATCCTGACCAAATAATTAATGATATGGAAACCGGTGTGCCAGCAGAACATTATCGTAAAACATTACGAATAACCGACCGGAGACAAGCCATACAAGCGGCAGGACAATTAGCCAATCCGGGGGATATTATTTTAATTGCCGGTAAAGGTCATGAAGATTATCAAATTGTTCAAGGTCAAAAGTCTCATTTTGATGACCGAGAAGAAATAAAAAAAGTATTCGGACTCAATCAATAGAAAGAGTTAAACCTAAAAAAAATTGCTTATGTTATATTACTTTTTTCAACATATATGGCCCGATTTTCCCGGAGCAGGTTTATTTAATTATCTGTCTTTTAGAGCGGGTATGTCCTTTATTACCGCATTGTTTTTCTCATTATTGGCCGGAAAAAAAATTATTCAAAAATTACGGCAAATGCAAATTGGTGAAACTGTACGAGATTTAGGTTTGGAAGGGCAAAAAACAAAAGAAGGCACACCAACAATGGGTGGCATAATAATTATATTGGCAACTTTGATTCCTGTACTTTTATTTAATGACCTTAGTAATATCTACATTCAATTATTACTAATTACACTTTTATGGATGGGACTAATTGGATTTACCGATGATTATATTAAAGTTATCAAAAAAGATAAAGAAGGTTTGGCCGGAAAATTTAAAATTTTAGGACAAGTTATTTTAGGAATAGTAATTGGCGCCATTATGCTGGTTAATCAAGATATTACCATCCGTACCAAAGATTTTGCTACGCAACCACAAATACATAAAAAATTAGGCGAAAATTTTAAACCCGCCGAAAAATCGCTAAAAACGACTATTCCATTGATTAAAAATAACGAATTTAACTATGAATCCATTTTGGAAATAATAAATTCTAAATGGGTTAAATACACCGGTATTTTATTTATAATTATAGTTATTTTTATTATTACAGCTGTGTCAAATGCCGCTAATCTTACCGATGGTATTGATGGATTGGCAGCCGGCACCTCAGCTATTATTATCTTGGCTTTAGCACTCTTAGCATGGATTTCAGGTAATATACTTGTTTCTGATTATTTGAATATAATGTATATTCCAAGTATAGGTGAGGTTTCGGTATTCATCAGTGCATTTGCCGGAGCATTAATAGGTTTTTTATGGTTCAATGCCTATCCGGCACAAGTATTTATGGGAGATACGGGAAGTCTTACAATTGGCGCTATTATAGCTGTTGTTGCCTTATTTATCCGAAAAGAATTATTACTGCCAATTTTGGCAGGTATTTTTGTCATTGAAAACACCTCTGTTATAATCCAACGTTTTTGGTTTAAATATACTAAAAGAAAATATGGAACCGGACGCCGCGTCTTTTTGATGTCACCTATTCATCATCATTTTCAAAAATTGGGATGGCATGAAAATAAAATTGTAGTACGCTTCTGGATTATTGGCATTATTCTAGCCGCCATAAGTATCATAAGTTTAAAAACACGATAACACAAATAAAAAATAAAATATGCAACCACAAACCGAACATCAAAATTTGGCCGCTATGACAGCCAAATTATTACAAAGAAGGAAACAGGCCTTTAAAAAGCCTTTTCAATCTTTTACAAATGTGGCCAATAGAATGGAACAAGTACGAACCAAAAATGGCATCACATTTATCAATGACTCTAAAGCAGAAAATATTAATGCAACATTTTTTGCCTTACAAACTATTCAAAAACCTGTAATATGGATAGCAGGAGGGCAAGATGCAGGTGTCGATTATTGGGAATTAATGTCTTTAGTACGTCAAAAAGTAGAAGCCATAGTGATGATTGGAGAAAATAATGACAGGTTGTTTCATATTTTTTCACCGGTTATAGAACAAATTTATGAAGCGGATAATATGGAAACTGCGGTCAAATTAGCCTATAAAATCAGCCAAACAGGCACTAATATTTTATTATCACCTGCTTGTAAACCCGACCGTAAATTTATGGACTATAAAGATCGTGGCACACAATTTATAAATGCCGTAAAAAAAATATAATTAGAACATGAATAAATTTATCAAAGATTTATCAGGCGACCGTCAGCTATGGGTATATACCGTTTTGCTGATGCTATTTTCGTTCTGGATAGTTTATAGCGCCAGTAGCAATTTGGCTAATGTATATGGTAAAACTACGCCTCTATTCTTTGGTGTCAAACATTTTATACATGTTTCAATCGGATTTTTAATTATTTATTTTACTCATAAATTCAATCCTAAATATTTTTCACACTTCTCAAGAGCAGCCATGCCTATCATAGTTTTACTATTGATATTTACATTGACTCGTGGTATGACTATGGGTGGCGCTAATGCCAGCAGATGGATACATTTACCGGGGGTTGGAAGTGTGCAACCGTCAACTATAGCATTTGTACTGTTAATGATGTATTCAGCTCGTTTTTTTGGTAAAAATGACCTTAGTAAAATCACGTTTACAGAAAGTTTGAAAAAATTCTGGGTTTGGGTTTTTATCATTGTTGGCTTAATACTCCCTGCTAACCTTTCTACAGCAGTTTTAATATTCGGCATGGTTATTTTAATCAGTATCATTGCCGGATATCCTTTTAAAGATTTGTTTAAAATATTCGGCATGGGAATACTTGGTGTCGTTTTAATGATTTTAGTTTTAAAAGCATTTCCTGATTTTTTATCCAATCGTTTAAATACTTGGCAAAGTCGTATAGAAAATTATTTTGAACCTGCTAATGAACAAACAGGTATCTTAAATAATAAAAATTATCAAAAAGTCCAAGCTAAAATTGCTATTGCAAAAGGTGGTTTATTTGGATTTAGGCCGGGAAAAAGCGTACAAAAAAACTTTTTACCTCAATCGGTTTCCGATTTTATTTATGCCATAATCATAGAAGAGTATAGTCTAACCGGTGGCCTTATAATATTATTTGTTTATCTATTATTAGGATTACGTATGTTTCTAATAGCCAAAAAAACACCCATAAGATATTATAAATTATTAGTGTTAGCCGTTGGTCTACCTATTATAGTTCAAGCACTGTCTAATATGGCAGTTGCAGTAGGCATTTTTCCTGTTACAGGACAGCCGCTGCCACTTTTAAGCTCCGGCGGTACGGCAATTTGGATGAGCAGTTTTGCAATAGGAATTATTTTGAGTGTCAGCCGGCATACAGAATTAAAACAAAAAAAGGATTTAAATGAATTTATAAACGAATAATGGCAAAACATCATAAAAATATTAACATCATAATTAGTGGCGGTGGTACCGGAGGCCATATTTTTCCGGCTTTAGCAATTGCCAATGAGCTCAAAAAAAGAAAACCACAAGCAAATATCTTATTTGTTGGTGCTAAAAATCGTATGGAAATGGAAAAGGTGCCGGCGCATGGCTACCCTATCACGGGGTTATGGATTTCGGGCATCAACAGACGTCAAAAATGGCGCAACTGGAGTTTTCCGCTAAAATTGATTAGTAGTATCCTAAAGGCAAAAAAATTAATTCATGATTTTAAACCCGATGTCGTCATCGGCACAGGAGGATTTGCAAGTGGACCGGTGCTTTTGGCCGCTCAACAAAAAAACATCCCGACCTTTATACAAGAACAAAATTCATATCCCGGAATTACCAATAAGCTATTAAGTAAAAAAGCTCTGAAAATTTATACGGCTTATGACAATCTGACCAGATTTTTTGATGTACAAAAAATTGTTAAAACCGGAAATCCGGTACGTGAAGATCTACATAATATCAATCTTAATACAACCGATTCGCGTCAATTTTTCGGATTAAATCCTAACAAAAAAACTATTTTATCCTTAGGAGGTAGCTTAGGCGCACATCCAATTAATGAGGCTGTGAAAAAGATTTTGCCTGCTCTAAAAGAAGAGGATTATCAAATTATTTGGCAAACCGGTCCAAATGACTATAACACTTATAAACAATTGGCAAATGATACAATTAAAGTTGTTCCGTTTATAAAAGATATGGCTAAGGCTTATGCCGCTGCTGATCTAATTATTTCACGAGCCGGCGCCGGTACTATTTCAGAATTAGCCATTATTGGTAAACCCGTTATTTTAGTTCCTTCTCCTTATGTTGCAGAAGACCATCAAACCAAAAATGCTAAAGCATTAGCGCAAAAAAAAGCCGCTGTTCTGATTCATGAAAAAGATCTGTCTCAACAACTTTGGACAGAAATTAAGACTGTTTTCAATAGTTCTGAAAAAGCTAACGAACTGAGTAAAAACATAAAAGAAATAGCTAAACCGGAAGCCACCAAACAAATAGTAGATGATATTTTAACAACCATCAGTAAATAATTTAAATGAAACAAAAATTATACATATTAAGTACTTTATTAATCTTGTTTCTAACTATTATGTTGGGGCAAATTTTTGATCGGCTTATTAAAAATGAACAAATTAATGAAACTCATATATATGTTTATCCTTTAGATAAAACATTTATCCTCCCCAAAGAAGTTGCCAAATTGATGCCCTTAAAAAATAAAACCTATGAAAAAATAAATATCGTCTCATTAGAAAAACAATTAGAAAAAAATAATTATATACATAATGCCGAAGTTTTTAAAGACTTGAATGGCCGGCTGACTGCAAAAATAAAACAATATCAACCTATTGCTCGCATTTGGCAAAACAACCAATCTTATTATTTAGATCAAGAGGGAAACAAAAAACCTTTATCAATACATTTTACGGAAAATGTTCCCTTAATATTCGGAGAAATACCAAATAAATATAAAGAGAATTTGGTGTATATAATCAAAACAATCAATACAGACCCCATTCTTAAAAATATTGTTGCCGAACTACATATTAAAAATAATTTGGTAAGTATCAAAACAGATTTACTAAAAGCCGATATTCTTATAGATATTACGACTGATAATAAACAGCAACTAACCAAACTAAAAGCTATATATGCCTATTTATTTAAAAAAAAACAAACTCAAAAATATAATAAAATTGACTTGAGATATGCACAACAAGCCATTTGCAAATAAAAAACCTAAAACTGTCAAATTATGAAAAATATGAACCACAATAATATTACAGATTATTTCCATCGAGAAAAGCGAATCTCACCGTTTAGAGACCAAGACGAACGTTTTGAAGTCGTTGGCTTAGACATTGGCACCACCAAAGTAGTTGCAGTTATTGGCCGTAAAAATCAATATGGCAAAATTGAAATTTTAGGTTATGGTAAAGCTGTAAATAGCAAAGGCGTCAAAAATGGTGTAGTTGTCAATTTAACCGAAACAGTAAAAGCCATTGACGAAGCCATCCAAAAAGCTGAATACAATGCCAAGATACATATTAAAAAAGTTGTGGTAGGAATTGCCGGTCAGCATATCCGCAGTATTCAAACAAGTGAATATATAATGCGTGAAAATCCGGATGAAATCATTCGCCCACATGAAGTCGAAAAGTTAATCAATCAAGTCAAACGTATTCATGTTGAGCCCGGCGAAAAAATTATTCATGCCTTACCTCAGGAATTTAAGGTAGATGATGAAGGAAATATTCCTGATATACCTATTGGTATGGCAGGTACGCGCCTAGAAGCCAATTTTCATGTAGTAGTCGGAAAAGTAGCTGCTATTCAAAACCTGGTGCGCTGTGTTGAAATGGCAGATTTGGAAGTAGTTGATATAACATTGGAGCCCTTAGCTTCTGCTGAATCTGTTTTGGTAGACGAAGAGCGCGAAGGTGGTACTGTACTTATAGATATAGGAGGCGGCACTACTGATATGGCTATTTTTAAAAACAATATTATTAGACACACAGCCATCATTCCATATGGTGGTAATATAATTACCAAAGACTTAGCCAATGGTATTTATGTGTTAGAGAGAAATGCCGAAGCTATTAAAGTTAAATTTGGTTCGGCTTGGCCCGCAGAAGCCAGTGATTTAGAAGTTGTTTCTATACAAGGCCTTCCGGGAAGACCGCCAGTTGAGATAAGTTTAAAAAGCATATCTCGAATTATAAAAGCCAGAGTTGAAGAAATCATTCAACTTGTAGATGCAGAAGTAAAACGTTATCAAGAAATAAGTAACGATCCCGTATTATTAGGCGGTATTGTATTAACCGGTGGTGGTTCTGAGTTAAAACATTTACCACAACTGGTCAATTTAATCACAGGCTTATATACAAGAGTAGGAAAACCCGGACAACATCTGGCAAGTGGTACCGAAAAAGATTTAATAAGCCCTATGTATGCCACAGCGGTAGGCTTACTAATGCAAGGTTTGTCCGGTAAAAAAAATTATGAATATTATGAATACGAAGATGAATTGTTAGAAAATGAAGAAACTAACCTAACAGATACAAACACAAAACCTAAGACCTCAACCAGCCTTGATGATGAGCTTATAGATGAGAGCCCTGATGCTCAAAAAGAACCTGAAAATAAAAAGAATCGTCTATCGTTGTTTAATGCTGTGATGAAATTTATTGAAAAATTAGAATAATCTTATAAAGAGACTTAAAGATATGAATGCGTTTAATTTAAACCTGGAATTTGATTTGAAGAAAAATAAATCTAACGTCATAAAAGTTATAGGCGTTGGCGGCGGCGGTGGAAATGCCGTTAATTATATGTACCAAAAAGGTATTAACGATGTTGACTTTGTCGTTATTAATACTGATGCACAAGATTTATCAAAAAGTCCGGTTCCGGTTAAAATACAAATCGGCAAATCACTAACCGAAGGTTTGGGAGCCGGCGCCAATCCTGAAATTGGAGAAAAAGCTGCTATAGAAGATATTGATGCTATTAAAAGTGTTTTGGAAACTAACACCAAAATGATATTTATAACCGCTGGAATGGGTGGCGGTACCGGTACAGGAGCTGCACCGATTATAGCCAAATTAGCCAAAGAAATGGGAATCTTGACAGTTGGCATTGTTACAAGCCCATTTACCTATGAAGGACGCAAAAGAAATCTATATGCCCAAAAAGGAATTGAAAACTTACGTGAATATGTCGATTCACTCATTATTATTAATAATAATAAACTACGGGAAATTTATGGTAATTTAACTTATAAACAAGCTTTTGCCAAATCCGATGAAGTTTTGGCATCGGCCGCCACAAGTATTGCGGAAGTCATCACCCGAAACTATACCATGAACGTAGACTTTAAAGATGTTAATACAGTGCTTGAAAAAAGTGGAACGGCAATTATGGGTTCGGCAAAAGCAAGTGGACCGGACCGCTCAAAAAAAGTTATTATGCAAGCTTTAGATTCGCCTTTATTAAATGACAATAAAATTACAGGAGCCAAGAATGTTTTGCTTTTAATTTTATCCGGATCCGGAGAAGACGAAATCACCATAGATGAAATAGGCGAAATCAATGATTTTATTCAAGAGGAAGCCGGTCATAATGCTGATGTTATCATGGGTATTGGTGAAGATGAAAGTTTAGGGGAAGCCATATCAGTAACTATAGTTGCTACCGGCTTTAACGAAAATCAACAAGATATGATAGCTAATGCAGAGCCCGATAAGATTGTGCATGTCTTAAAAGACGAAAAAAGCAGTCATATCAAATCGGAAAATGAAGATGCTAATGCCTCATATACAGATAATAAATTACAAAAAACCGATGACCCTGACATCATAATAGAGAAAAATGATTATGGTAATGATCAATATGCCATCGATTTTAAAATAAAACAGGTTAATGATGAAAGGGCCATTAATGATGAAACTCATGAGACTGAATCAAAAATTAAATTGATCAAAAAAAATATGTCCGAGTCCTCTAAAAAACCAAAGGTAGTTGAAGAAAAAAGTATCAAACAAACCATGTTGTTCAATATTGCGCCTGAAAAAAACACACCTGATTTTGAAGAAGTAGATGATTTGTCCGAACTTCCCATAGAAATTGCCCTTAAATTACGAAAAAAAAGAAAAAGTTACATTAATAACTATACAACCAAATTGGATGTCAGCCTCGATAATGAAGAAATTCCGGCTTTTAAGAAAAAAGGTATCAATGTAGATTTATCTCCCAAATCATCAACTGAAGTACATAAAATAGAAATGGATAATGAAGGGAATTTCAAACTAAGAGACACCAATTCTTTTTTAAATGATAATGTTGATTAACCAAAAAAAATATACAAATGTCATTAGAAAAACAAGTCATGGAACAACTCAAAGCAGCTATGAAAGCTAAAGATCAAACTGCTTTAGCTGCCTTACGAGCCATTAAATCGGCATTATTATTAGAAAAAACCAAAACATCGGCTCAAGACTTATCATCAGCCGATGAAATGAAAATGTTACAAAAATTGGTTAAACAACGTAAAGAAAGTGCTGAAATTTACAGGCAACAAAATCGAGCCGATTTAGCCGAAATAGAACTCAATCAAGCCTATATAATCGAACAGTTTTTACCGGAGCCATTGTCAAAAGAAGAAATTGAAAACATCATCAATACCATAATTGCAAAAATAGGTGCTAAAAGTATGAAGGATATGGGCAAAGTTATGGGCTTAGCCAGTCAAAAATTAGCCGGTAAAGCAGATAGTAAAACTATTTCTTTGTTAGTTAAAGAAAAATTATCTTAAAAAACTTGTTTGAATGCTATAGAAACAATATTTTTGCATCATTAAAAGCCCGCGTGGCGCAACTGAATAGCGCATCGGATTTCGGCTCCGAGGGTTGGGGGTTTGAATCCCTCCGCGGGTACTGATTAAAACGGAGAATACAAAAGTATTCTCTGTTTTTTTATAATTCCACTTCAAATTATACAAATTAATAAAGCTAATTTTGTTTTTATATCAAAAATCATTCAAAAGGTTATAAAAAACATAATTTATATTTAAAATATTCTTATATTTAAAATTCTAAAAATTTTTTTAACTTTTTTTTAACCAAAACTTAAACTATGAATAAAATCAAATTATTATTCTTGATGTTAAGCTTGGTTTTTGCACAGTTTGCTACTGCCCAAGAACTAAGTATCTCGGGGAAAGTAACAGACCCGAATGGTGAACCTATTCCCGGAGCAAATGTTGTTGTTCAAGGTCAAAACAGAGGAACAGCAACAGATTTTGATGGGTTTTATAAACTCAAAGTACATTCAGGTGATGTTATAGTCTTTTCTTCCATCGGTTACCAGACCGTCAAAAAACATGTAACTAAAGGGGGCATTTTAAATGTCGTCTTAAAAGAAAGTGCCGCACAACTCAACAAGGTTGTTATCACAGCCATGGGTATTAAGAAAAAAGAAAAAGCTTTAGGTTATGCTTCACAACAAGTAAAAATGAATGATTTGAAGCAAGTTAACCAAAACGCCTTAGCTAATTTACAAGGACAAGTATCAGGTGTACAAATCAACCAATCTTCCGGAGCTGTTGGCGGCGGTGTTGATATCTTAATTAGAGGTGTAAAGTCATTAGATCCTTCTATTAACAACCAACCTTTAATCATAGTTGACGGTATTCGTATCAATAATGATATTGTATCCGGAAATGTTCTACCTTCATCAGGGAGTAACGCACCCAGCAGTGCCGAACAATTTTCATTTGCCAATAGAGCTATTGATATCAATCCGGATGATATCGAAAGTATTAATGTTTTAAAAGGTGCGGCGGCAGCGGCACTATATGGTATAGATGCTGCCAATGGCGCTATTCTGATTACAACCAAAAAAGGAATTAAGGGACAACCTCAGTTTACATTGACAACCAAAACATCAGCCAGTCAAGTTAATAAATATATAGAACTTCAAGACAAATGGCGTGAAGGTCGCGGACAAGAGTCACGCGTTACTTTAGATCCTAACAATCCAAATGTCAACCCTACTCAAACTGGTGGTTATGGAGCTGAAAAGGGTTATTGGTTAGTAAATGGAGCTACTTATAGTTTTCATACTTGGGGCCCTGAATATGGTGATGATCCAACCATTCAATTTCATGATATTTATAGAGATTTTTTCCAAACCGGAATTAACAATAGTATAAATTTTAGTGTCCGTGGTGGTGCTGATAAATATACTTATTATATTTCGCTAGGGAACAATGTAAGCACAGGAATCGTTCCTAATACAGATTTTAGCAAAACTAATGTTCGCTTTAAGGGCGATTATCAATTAGATCCTAAATTTAATATTGAAGTTTCAAGCACATATACTGATTCAAATGGTAAATTACCCAATAATGGCGATAAATCCATTATGAGTTCAATGTCATACTGGTCGCCATCTATAGATGTAAATGATTATTTGCTTCCTGATGGTACTCAAAAAAATTATACACCATACTGGATTGATAATCCACGATATTTTGCTGAGACCAGTAATTTGCAAAGCAAAGTCAGTAGAACTATCAATAGTGCCAATGCCAAATGGAAAGTTTCTGATCAGTTCAATTTAAATTATCGTATTTCAAATGATCATTATGTTGATGCTCGCAACCGGTTTGTACCAGCAGATCTTGACGTAGGTACACAAGTACAAGGATTTATCATCGATGAAAATATCCGATTTAACATGCTCAATTCATTACTATTGGCCAGTTATAACTATAACCTTAATGATGATTTTAAATTTACTATTATAGGTGGAAATGAAGTCATTACCCAAAACCGTATAACTGAAACGCAAAGAGCCGAAACGCTTATTTTACCTTATTTAAATAATATTTCTAATGGTGAAAATTTCTATAACTATAGTACCGAAATTGGGAAAAACCGTATAGGCTTATTTGGTGAAATCGATATGGCTTATAAAGATAAACTATTTGTATCTGTAACCGGCAGAAATGACTGGAGTTCTACACTACCCGTCCAAAATCGGTCCTTTTTCTACCCATCTGTAAATGTATCTTATATTGCTACTGATTTGTTTGATAAAACAAATGAAATTGTATCATTGGCCAAATTCCGTTTTTCTTGGGCCAATGTGGGAAAAGATGCTCCCGAAGGAGTTTTAGGTGACCAATGGGGATTGAGCAACTATCCTACAAATAGTGGTTCAGCAGGTGGCATATATCCTTATTCTGTTGAAGGTGACTTAAATTTAAAACCTGAAAATCAACGCACTACTGAGGTTGGATTTGACTTACGATTTTTTAACAATCGTATCCGTTTAGATTATACCTATTATGATAACTTAAATACAGATTTGATCGCTAAAATACCGGTTTCACTTACTTCAGGTAAAACATACTTATGGAAAAATGCCGGAAGTCTGCAAAACACAGGACATGAGATTTTATTAAATGGACGCTGGATAGTTAAAAAGAATTTTAGTTGGTCAACAACTATTAATTGGTCTACAAATGAAGGCACTGTAACAGATTTGCCAGATGGAATAGAATCAATCACATATGCTGATAGCGGCTACGCCGGTGTGGTCTCAATGGTTAAAGAAGGAGATGCTCCCGGAACTTTATATGGCTACAAATGGGAATACAATGACCAAGGCCAAAGAATTATTGATAGCAATGGATTACCTACTATAGATACCAGCAAAAAAGTTGTTGTTGGCAATGCTTTTCCTGATTGGGTTGGTTCTATATCTAACAGTCTTACTTTTAATAATTTTAACTTAAACTTTATGTTTGAATATAAAAAAGGAGGCGATGCATATGATGCAGGACAACGCAATTCGATTCGCGATGGTACTATTAAAATTACTGAGTTAAGGTATGAGTATATAGTTTTAGATGGTGTGCAAGATGATGGAAATGGTGGTTGGAAACCCAATGAAACGCCTACTTATATAGATGAAAATTATTATCGAAGCTCAACACATTATAACAGGGCATCAGAAATATTGGTACAAGATGCGTCTTGGGTAAAATTACGAAATGTATCGTTAACTTACACCTTGCCTGATGACTTGTTTAAAAAATCATTTATCAAAAAAATGCAAGTTAATGCAACTGGAAGCAACTTCTTAATCTGGACACCATTTAGAGGTTTTGATCCGGAAGGCAGTCAGTACTCGGCCGGTTCCAATACCTATGGATTTACCGGTTTAAATATTCCATTAACACAAACTTATAGTTTGGGGGTTAAAGTTCAATTTTAAAGATTTAAAAAAATGAAAAAAATGAAACATATAAAAATATTAATTTTCTCATTACTGCTAGGATTTACAGTATCCGGTTGTAATGACTTTTTTGATGTAAATGAGCCCTCTAATGTGGTTCCGCCCAACGAGCATGAACTCAGCCTATTATTACCAACGGCAGAATACTATACAATAAATATGCAATTTATTGAAGCCTTTTCTATAGGTCAAGTACAACAACATATAGCTTCTTATTTTGATAATGGCATTGACCAACATTATGAATCTTCGGTTTATTCAGCTTGGTCAAACTTCTATACCAATTCTCTGTACACACTTAAACATATGGATGAATTGGCTCAGGAAAAAAATGCTATACATTACCAAGGTATTATCAACACTCTAAAAGCTATAAATTTAGGTATGGCAACAGATTTGTATGGCGATATTCCGTACTATGAAGCAGCTTTAGGGTCTGATAATTCACAACCTGCTGTTGATAGCCAGCAAGTGTTATATAATGAAATTCAAAGTTTATTAGATGAAGCGATCAGTCAGTTTAATGCTACGGACAACTCAGGCTTAGACAATATAAAAGGAGATGGTATATATAATGGTGATTTAAGCAAATGGGAACGTTTGGCTTACACCTTAAAAGCCCGATATGCTATACACTTAATTAAGAAAAACGGTGCTGTATCAGCAGCTAACGAAGCCTTAGGATATTTACAAAATGGATTTACTTCCAATGATGATGATTTTCAGATTACGTTTAATGAAAAACAAAAAAATCCTTGGAATACTACCGTTGTTTTATCTTCTCAAACAGGAAATCTATCGGTTTTATTTTCTGAACAATTAGTTAATTACATGAACAGCACTATTTATCCAACGGTTAATTATGATCCGCGTATTTATGATTACATAAATAATGACGGTGCGCCAACCTTTGATGGTGCTTTAAATGGAAATGAAGGAAAAACAGCTGCCAACACACCCGCCAATACCGAATTTAATCCTAATAGCTATTACTTTAAAGAAGACTCCCCCATTATCTTAGTTAGCTATGCAGAAGCTTTATTTTTAAAAGCAGAAGCCGAATTTTTAGCCAATGGTGGCACAGCTACCTCCGTAGGAAGCAATCAAGCAGCTTATGATGCTTATAAAATGGGAATTGAAGCTAATATGAATAAAATAGGTATTGATCCGGCTTTAAGAGATGCGTATCTTAATGATCCGGCAATTGATGTAACTCCGGCTGCACTTAAGTTAGAACATATAATGAAAGAAAAATACATTGCTTTATTGTTAAACCCTGAAATATACAACGATTTAAGGCGATATGATTTTTCTACAGATGTTTATAAAGGTTTAGAATTACCTGCTAATCAAGATCCTGAAATGAATGGACAATGGTTTAAACGTGCCATTTATCCTATTTCAGAATTGAGTCTTAATACAAACTTAAATGCTACTTTCCAAAAAGTTTATGTCCCTGTCTGGTGGGAACAATAAATAAATAAAAAAGCTGCTCACATGAGCAGCTTTTTTATTTAAAATACGATAATACTTTCGAAAAAAACCACATAAGTATTTTTAGTAAAAATAAGCCCCAAATTATTCCGAAAAATATATCTAAAGGATAATGAATACCTACATAAATGCGGCTATACATAAATAATAACCACCATATTATTAATAAATAAACCCATTTGGTATATTTATGTAACAGATAAAAGCTAAACCAAACAAAAAGGGTTGAATTAGAAGCATGTCCTGAGATAAAACTATAATTTCTTGGGTGTAAAAGTGCCCGAATATGATTTTGCATAGCCGGATCCTGACTTGGCCTTAACCGGTGCACCCATGCTTTTATCAAATTAGTAGTCTGATCACAAATACCTAAAAAAATAGCCGCCAATACTAATGCAACCAATCCTTTACGCCAACCTAAAAAATAAAAATAGCCAAGCGCAACAATTACGTATAGAAAAATCCAGTGACGTTGATTTGTAATCCATAACCAAAAAGCATCAAAATCAGTTGATCCTAAGTGATTAAGAAAACTAAATAGAGCCTGATCCCAATGTAAAATCTCTTCCATTTATTGACGTTTGATCGTATTGGTAATTTCTTCTTTTACATTCATGATTTTTTTGGCATCTTTCAACTCTTTTTTTAATTTTTCAATAGCTTCTGTATCCAAACCGGCTTTTTGAGTTTCTTTGATCATTTCATTTTTGACATTATTACTGGCATCTCTAAGTTGTCTAATACCCTTTCCTAAATTACGTGCAATTTCAGGCAGCTTTTCAGGACCAAATATTAAAAGCATTACAAAAAACACAACAAACAACTCACTATAACTTATAAACAAAAACATGACCTATATTTTTTTACAAAGTTAAGCAATATATTTTTAAATGCTTTGCCTACTGACATTTAAAAGCATGTTAAATTTATTTGAAAGATTATCTCAGTATGCCCAAAATCCTGTATTTTTGCAATTTATTCTTTAAACAAAGATTTAATCTTTTTTATAGGAAATATTGCCCCTAATCAAGTATTTCTTTCTATTTATAAATCAATGACCGACATAACAAAAAAATATAATCCTGAAAAGCATATTTTAATAGAAGAGGCTAACGAAAATAATCTAAAAGCCGTCAATGTATTAATTCCACGTAATAAATTAGTCGTTATTACCGGTGTATCAGGAAGTGGCAAGTCCAGTTTAGCATATGATACATTATATGCTGAGGGCCAACGCCGATATATTGAAAGTCTATCGTCCTATGCCCGGCAATTTTTAGGAAAAATACAAAAACCAAAAGTTAAAAATATTAAAGGTATTGCGCCGGCAATCGCTATAAAACAAAAAGTCAACACCTCTAACCCACGTTCTACCGTCGGTACTGCTACCGAAATATATGATTATTTAAAACTTCTATTTGCTCGTATAGGCCGAACTATTTCGCCTGTTTCGGGACTTGAAGTTAAAAAACATAGTGTTGCTGATGTCATTAGTTTTTTAAAACAACAAAATACAGGTACACGATGGATTTTATCCGTAGATTTAAAAGCACATCATGGCAAAGACTTGAAAACTATTATCAGAATATTAGAACAACAAGGTTATGCACGTCTTAAAATCGGAAAGCAAATAGTCAATATTGCCGAAGTTTTAGATTTTGATCAATTACCTGAAAATATGGCACTGGTCATTGACCGCATTCAAATTAAAAATGATCCAGACTACTGGAACCGTTTGGCTGACTCCATTCAAAAAGCTTTTTTTGAAGGCCATGGACAACTCACCTTGACAGATTGGCAAACAAAACAAAATTTTAGTTTTTCGCAAAATTTCAGTTTAGATGGCATTGATTTTTTAGAGCCTAGTATTCACCTTTTTAGTTTTAATACACCTTATGGAGCCTGCAAAGTTTGCGATGGTTTCGGAAGTGTTTTAGGAATTGACCCACAAAAGGTAATACCTAATACCACCTTATCAATTTATGAAGGTGCAATAGCTTGTTGGAAAGGAAACAGTTTGAGTTATTATAAAGACCAACTGATAGAACATGCTCATAAATTTAATTTTCCGGTTCACAAAGCTTGGTTTGAATTAACACAAAAGGAACAAGCATTGGTATGGGAAGGGAATACCTACTTTACTGGCATTAATGACTTTTTTAAAGAATTAGAACAAAAAAGCTATAAGATACAAAATCGGGTATTATTAGCTCGATATCGAGGCAAAACCATATGCCCTTCATGTGAAGGTAAGCGACTACGTAATGAAGCTTTTTATGTAAAGGTTGGACAAAAAAATATAGGTGAATTAGTTGATTTACCAATTGACGAACTGCAGCAATTTTTTAAGCGGTTAAAACTTTCAAAACACGAACAACAAATAGCCAAACGTATCTTATACGAAATAAATAGTCGTCTAAAGTTTTTAATAGATGTAGGTTTAGGATACTTAACGCTAAACCGGCCTTCAAATACATTATCTGGCGGCGAAACACAACGCATAAATTTAGCCACATCGCTAGGAAGTAGTCTCATTGGTTCTATTTACGTTTTAGACGAACCCAGTATTGGGTTACACCCCAAAGATACCGAACGTTTAACTGCCGTTTTGAAAAATCTCAGAGATTTGGGGAATACAGTCATCGTAGTTGAGCATGATGAAGATATCATGAAAGCTGCTGACTATATTATTGATATGGGACCGCAAGCCGGCACTTTTGGAGGACAATTAGTAGCGGCAGGCACCTATCAAGATATTATTAAAACTTCTTCACTTACAGCCCAATATCTTAATGGCCAAAAGCGTATTCCTATACCTGCTACACGCCGAAAATCAAAGGATTATATCATTATAAAAGGTGCCCGGCAACATAATTTAAAAAATATTGATGTAAAATTTCCACTTCACAGCTTGTCTGTTATAACAGGTGTGTCCGGTAGTGGCAAAAGCACCTTAGCATCCGAAATTATTTATCCTGCTATTCATAAAGAACTTTATGATCATGGCCCTAAAATAGGCGAAATGACTGCTTTAGAAGGCAGTGTAAAACAATTGGAACATATTGAGTATTTAGATCAAAATCCTATCGGCCGTAGTAGTAGATCAAATCCTGTAACATATATTAAAGCCTATGATGACATCCGTAGTTTATTTGCAACTCAAGCCTTAGCTAAAATTAAACATTATCAGCCCAAACATTTTAGTTTTAATGTTGAAGGTGGTCGTTGCGAACATTGTAAAGGTGAAGGTACGGTTACTATTGAAATGCAATTCATGGCCGATGTGCATCTGCCTTGTGAAGTTTGTGAAGGCAAACGGTTTAAAGAAGAGATCTTAGAAGTCAAATACCAAGGTAAAAATATTCATGATATTCTGCAAATGCAAGTAGATGAAGCTATAGATTTTTTCTCTCATCATAAACAAAACAAAATTGTACAAAAACTCAAGCCCTTACAAGATGTGGGATTAGGTTATGTAAGTTTGGGACAATCCTCTTCCACGCTATCCGGCGGCGAAGCCCAACGAATTAAATTAGCTTCTTTTTTAGTGAAGGGAAGCCGTCAGCCCAAAACTCTGTTTATCTTTGATGAGCCTACAACAGGCTTGCATTTTCACGATATTAAAAAACTTCTAAATTCCTTTAATGCTTTAATTGAAAATGGACACAGTATTTTGGTGATTGAACATAATATAGACATTATTAAATCTGCCGATTGGCTTATTGATTTAGGACCTGAAGGCGGAAAAAAAGGCGGAAAACTTGTTTTTGAAGGGACACCAGAAGATTTGATTCAACAAGGTTATTCGTTATTAACGCCTTTCCTTAAAGAAAAATTGCAGTCTTAAATTTTTCTAAAAGTATTACCTTCAATCAGAACTTGTGCAGGTAAAATATGTAAATTATAATGTGAAGCCATGACATAACCATAAGCTCCTGCATTATGTATGCGAAGTATGTCGCCTGCTTTTACAGGACTTAAAAAACGATTGTAGGCAAAGGTATCTTCCTCGCATAACACCCCAACAACGTCATACTTTTCAGTAGCTGCCGACGGGTTAGACAAATTTGTAATATGATGATACGCATTATAATACATAGGACGTATCAAATGGTGAAAACCGGAATTAACACCTACAAATTTTTTATAAAAACCTTGTTTGACAATATTAGTTTTCACCAACAAACTTCCCGCTTCACTAACTAAAAATTTTCCTGGTTCAAATTTTATTTGGACATCATACTTAAAAGATTTTAAGGCCTTTTGAAGAAATTTAGCATAGGCCTGTAAATCAATTTCTGTATCATTTGGGTGATATTTCACTTTAAAACCACTTCCTAGATCAATATATTTTAAAGAAGAAAAATTTTGAGCAAAATCTAACAGCACCTCTGCCGAGCGTGCCAGATCATGCCAAGTTTTTACATCAGAACCGGTATGTAAATGTAGCGAATCAATTTTTAAACCGGCTTTAATATATTTTTTTATCACGGGTAGCTGACTAACCGGAATTCCAAATTTAGAACCCTGATGTGCTGTGGCTATTTTTTGGTTACCAGCAATATGTGTATCCGGATTGATTCTTAAACCTATGGCTGTCTGTGGATAATGTTGCAATAAATAATCAAAATACTCTGTAGCACCAATATGTAGATGTATGCCTTTTGCTAAAGCAAAGTCTAAATCTTTTTTTGAAGGACAACTAGGCGTGTAAATAATGTCTTTATGATCAAATCCTACTGATAATGCCTGTTTTATTTCATTGACCGAAACGGCATCTACACCTAAACCGTTTTTAAGTATAATTTTTAAAATTTCCGGATGTTCATTAGCTTTCATGGCGTAATGCAATTGAAAAGGCAGATTTTTAAAAGCCTCTTTTAAGCGGTTGATGCGTTCAACAATTTTGGCTTGTTCATATACGTAAACAGGCGTGCCAATTTGGTTGGCTATTTGTAAATATAATGCTGTATCTTGAGGCATAATGCTACTTAAATATTAGTTTCTAAAATTTGGTTATCAGATATTATGACATATTCCATATGACTTAAAGATGCTTTAATCAAATCATCAATTGGTATTTTTTGACATTGTTCCTTTACATATTTCAATTGCGCTTTAGTTTCAGGAGATTTAGGTGTAAATAAACTACAAGCATCGTCGTGAGGCAAAATACTAATATCAAATGTGCCGATTTTTTTAGCAGTATCAATAATAAATTTCTTATCTAATGCCACTAAGGGTCTTATCACCAACATATCCGTTGCGTCTTCAGTGGCTTTCATATTTTCCAAAGTCTGTGAGGCTACTTGTCCCAATGAGTCTCCGGTTATTAAAGCTTTAGCTTTTTCTTGTATAGCTAATTGCTCACCGATTTTTAACATAATTCGCCTTAATAAAATCAACCTCAAACGCGAATCTGTATGCTGTGCAATTGCCTCTTGTATTTTCAGCACCGGAATAAGATATAATTTAATTTGCCCTTGAAAATCGGTCAATTTTTGCGCCAACATCTTTACCTTATCAATAGATTGAGGCGATGTTTTTGGTACTGAATGAAAATGTGCCGCTGTGATATGTAAACCACGGTTCATAGCCATAAAAGAAGCCACCGGTGAATCTATTCCTCCGGAAAGCATTGAAATTGCCTTACCGGAAGTACCAACCGGTAAGCCGCCAATACCTTTAATAATTTTAGAATAAATAATGGTATATGTACTTCTGACTTTAATAAAAATTTTAAACTCCGGTGATGTTAAATCTACACGTTTGACTAATCGGTCATGAATAGCACTGCCTACCTCACGGCCAATATCCATTGAACTAAAAGATACTGATTTGTTTATTCGTTTGGCTATGACGGCAAAACTTTCAAAATCGGCAGAATATTTTTGAGCGTGTTCTATCGATTTTTCAATTATGGCTTCCATTGTAATGCCTGTCGTATCAGCTACATAAAATCCGGTAATACCCGGCGTATTTTTAACTTTATAAATTATTTCCTCTAAAATATCTTCCGGTATTTCTTTTATTATTTCAATAAAATATGAGCCGCCATGAGCTTTTGTAAAATTAAGATAGGTAAGATACCTGTCTAACTTACGTTTTAAATTTCGAATTAATTGTTTAATAAATATTTTTTGATTTTTACCCTTCAAGTAAATTTCTTCAAAATTAATAATCAATACTTTTTGTGTCATATAATCAGCTTCTAATTAAATACAAAAGTAATATATTTTTAAAGTAAGATTTTATTTCAAACCAATTATTTAAAGCCTATAA
>WGBX01000185.1 GCA_015494075.1 Flavobacteriaceae bacterium | reverse complement strand
CGACATTAAACCAGCTGGAGAGATTGTCAATGAAATAATACATGAATACCATAAAACATTGAACGAAATACAATCTAGCTCCAAGTATCATTTTTAAGCAAGTAAAATTTTGCTTTTTTTTATAAAATTAAATGATCGTTTTTATTAAATGATAAATGTATTTTAAACGCAATATTGCTAATGCTATATAATCGATATTAAAATTAATCTATTATACCCATTTTTTTAAGTAAAAATGATGCATTCATATTTTGACAAATACCTGATTTTAACTTATAGTCAAAATATAACTGATCATCTTGTATAACAGCATCAAAGAAATAATTTTTAACACCTGTATGGTAGTCTGCTAATTGGCATAAACTAAGATCATGTGTTGCTATAATGCCTGTTGCATAAGTTTTGATTAAGCCTTCCAAAAATTTTTGAGAACCTATGGCTTTATCTTTAGAGTTTGTTCCCTTCAATATTTCATCTAAGACAACAAAGTGTTCCGTAACTTTTACTTTTTCTACAATATATTTTAAACGTTGAAGCTCTGAAAAAAAATAAGATGTTTCAGCTTGTAAAGAATCGGAAGTCCGCATACTGGTTATCAATTTAATAGGTTTATATTGATAGGCTGAGGCGCAAACCGGTAAACCTGCATTAGCCATGATTAATGATAATGCTACCGTTCTTAAAAATGTACTTTTTCCGGCCATATTGGCACCGGTTATAATAAAAAAGTTATGGAGATGTATATTAAAATCGTTATAAATACGTTTGTCAGGATGAATTAAAGGGTGCCCTAATGCTTGTGCTTTTATAACTGAAGAACCGGTTAAAATGGTCGGAAAATTAAACGATGGATGATTAAAAGCAAAATTGCCTAAAGAGACATAAGCTTCAAAATTATGAACAGCCTCTAAGCTTTTAGACAAATCTTTGCGGTTAATTTTCATCCAACTTTCAAGGCGGTAAGCAAAATATAAATCAGACAAAAATAACGCATTCCCAATGAATTTGACAACTATATTATGAGTCATTTCTTTCTGGTTATAAAGCTTTATCAACTTAGTTAGAGGTAAATGTTTTATTGAGTTTGCTTGAAATTGTTTTTTCTCATCATTAAGCAATTTTGATGTAAAAGGTTCGGCTATTATTAATGTCATTAATTTATGATAAGCCTGTAATCCGGGCACTAATTCATCAAACAAACGGTTTAAACGGGCTATTTTTTTAGCCCGTAAACTTACCAAACCTAAACCTGTTAGTATCCATAAAATCAATATTTTATACGAAAAAACTTCACTTAAAACTCCGGCAATTATCAAAAAGGATATACTAGCATATACAGGTAAAAAAATATTTAAAAATGATGAGCTGAAATATTGATAATTCTTTAAACGGTCATCAATTTCTTGCGGACTGATGGCAAGATTATTCATTTGTGCTTCGGCTAAAAAATTTTGTCGCCATCGAGGTTTTTCAGATAAGTCTTTAACCGCTTTTTGTTTATCTATAACATTGCACGGATCATTAGCTGTTAATAATTGTGCCAAAACTCTCCGGGCATTTTTTTGGGTCGAACGGTTGATGTATTTAAAAAATGATCCCGGACCAAATAAGTCTATATCAAAACTATATTCGTGTTGGGGATTAATAAATTCAGAACCATCAGGCAGATTTACAATCTCATGATGTAACATTGCCATTTCTACTTCATTTATCTTAATCAATTGTAAATTTTTGGCTATTTTACTTTTTAAATCGGTGCTTTTTGAAACTAAACTTAGAAATAAGGGCAACCACAATATCAAAATTATAAGTATTTCATTAGTTTTATGCCATGAGTAAAGACTCAAAAGCAACCCGATAAATAAAATCAAACGTAAAAGACTTATGAATCCTAATTGTTTATTTAATTTTTGTTGTTTCGCATTTAAAAATTTTAATTGCCGGATGTAAAATTCTTTGGGATTTAACATAAATGATAGATATAAAAATGCCAATCAAGCAAATACTTAATTGGCAAAAAATTATTTTAAATCGGAAATATTAATACAATTCAACCAATTTTCCAACCAATTCTCTTACAATCGGCTCAGCAGCTTTAGCAGCTTTTAAAACCTCTTGATGGTTAACTTCTTCAATAAATTCGGCAGTACCTATATCTGTTATAACTGAAATACCAAAGACTTCCATATCCATATGTTTAGCAACAATTACCTCAGGCACTGTAGACATACCAACGGCATCGCCTCCTACATTTCTAACCATTGTATATTCTGCTAACGTTTCGAAAGTTGGTCCTTGTAGTCCTAAATAAGTTCCTTCTTTAATTTTAATATTATTTTTGGCTGCATAGTTACGGACTACTTGTAGCATTTTTCGACTATATGGTTCACTCATATTAACAAAACGAGGTCCGAAACGCTCATCATTAGGGCCACGCAAAGGGTTCTCTGGAAAGAAATTAATATGATCGGTAATCAACATAACATCGCCAATACTAAAATTTCTATTGACACCACCGGACGCATTAGATACAACAAGTTTTTTGATACCCATTTGCCAAAAAACACGTTCGGGAAAAGTAACTTGTTTCATGTCATAACCTTCATAATAATGAAAACGCCCATTCATTGCCACAATTTTTTTTCCATTTAACGTTCCGAAAATTAGAGAACCTTTGTGTCCTTTAACTGTCGAAACCGGAAAATTAGGAATGTCTTTGTAAGATATTTCTCGATCAATTTCAATATCTTCTACCAAGCTACCCAAACCACTACCCAATACAATAGCATATTCAGGTGTATAATTAATTTTTCCTTTTAAAAAATTTGCCGTTTCCAACGACATTTCAAATTCATTTATAATCTCTGACATAATCTAAAATTTTTAAGTTAAACTGTTTTTCGTTCCAAATTTTGGTTTGAATCGGCAAATAATATAATTTTTCATTAATAAGCGGAGATAACCGGACATAATCCTTTTCAGTTGTTAGGATTAGCTTTTTAGGACCTTTAAGGCGCTTAAACCTCGTGTTTATCGCGGCTATATCTACTTGCGAAAAATGATGATGATCGCCAAATTTCAAGCTTTCAAAATTAATATTTTTTTCTGATAAAAACGAATATAAAGGTCCCGGATTGGCAATTCCGGTAATTAATAATACCTCAAATTCTTGAAGATCTGTTAAAGATATTGCCTCATTTTTTCTATAAATTTCAGGTGCATAAACTATTGAAGAGAAATAAACCGGCGCGTTAGAATATAAATTGATATTTTGCTTTATCTTATTTTCATCAGCCTTAGCTATAGACTTTGGAGCTTTGGTAACTAACACAATATCAGCTCTATTCGCGCCTTTTTTAGGCTCACGCAAATTGCCGGCAGGTAGTACCAAGTCGTCATAAAAAGGATAATCAAAAGGCGTTAAAAGTAAGTTTAAGCCTGATTTAACATGCCTGTGTTGAAAAGCATCATCTAATAAAATAACTTGGGGCGAAAAATTATCTAAAACTTTACGTATGGCCTCTGCCCTATCTTCTCCAACGGCTACAATAATATCCTCTCCAAATTTTTTATAAATTTGGTAAGGCTCATCTCCAATAGTTTGTGGAGTTGCTCCCGGTCCGGCAAGTATATACCCTTTGGTTTTTCTTTTATATCCACGACTGATAACAGCTACTTTATAATGTTGCTTTAGCAAGTTTACTAAATATTCTACTTGAGGTGTTTTTCCGGTACCGCCAATACGCAAATTTCCAACATTTATGACCGGAATCTCAAAATTAACAGAATCTAAAATCTGCCAATCATATAATTTGTTTCGTACCAGAGTAATGCCGGCATACAAAAGTGAAAATGGCCATAATAAAATTCTTAAATCCTTTTTTTTCATACCAAAACGGTATATTTTAATGATTATTTCCGATAAATGCCCACAAAGGACACGAATATTTCTTAATTTTGAAAGATCAATAATACTCAAAAAAATGATGTCCCCCAAATATCCCTTAGCTTTTTTACCGACTCCTTTACATAGTTTGCCAAATTTGTCTCATGATTTGCCCTATAAAATTTACATTAAAAGAGATGACCTGACCGGATTGGCTACCGGAGGTAATAAAACTCGCAAATTAGAATTTCTTATTCAAGAAGCAATAGATTTAGGTTTTGATACGGTTATTACTGCTGGCGCACAACAATCAAATCATTGCCGGCAAACTGCTGCCGCATCTGCAAAAGCAGGTTTGTCTTGTCACCTTTTATTAAACGGAACATCCCCTGACAGTTTACAAGGCAATCTGTTGTTATCCAAACTTTTAGGAGCAAACTTGCATTTTTCGGGAGAAAAATCCAAAGGACGCCAAAAAGCCTTAGAAATTTTGAAAACAAATCTAGAAAGTCAAGGCAAAAAGCCTTATATCATACCGGTTGGCGGGTCTAATCTAACAGGCGCTCTAGGTTATGTAAGTGCTATTGCAGAGTTAAAACAACAAATGCTAACACAAAAAATTTCATTTGATTATATCTTTTTTGCTAGCAGTTCGGGAGGCACACAAGCCGGCATTATGATAGGTATGAGCTTATATCAACTAGAAAGTAAGTTGATGCCTATAATGATTGATAAAGAGAGCGAAATTGAAGAACCATTGGAATATCAAATTTTTGAAATAATTATGGCTTATAATCATAGAAGCCAACAAAAAATAAACCTTATGCCAGAAGAAATTCCTTTGATTAAAGGCTATAATACTGCGGCTTATGGTGAAGTTACATCTCATGAGAAAAAAGCTGTAAAGTTAATGGCCCAAAAAGAAGGTATTCTTTTAGATCCTGTTTATACCGGACGAGCATTTTATGGTTTTTGGGATATCCTGTCACGAAGGCTTATTCCTGAAAATAGTCGTGTTTTATTTTGGCATACAGGCGGATTGCCGGCGTTATATGCTTACCATAATGATCTCCAAAACATATGAAACCTAAGATTATCATTTTAAGTGGTGCAGGTATGAGCCAAGAAAGTGGTATCAGTACCTTTAGAGATGCCAATGGCCTATGGCAAAATCATAAAATTGAAGAAGTTGCCTCACCAAATGCATGGAATCAAAATCCGGCACTTGTTTTAGAATTTTATAACCAAAGAAGACGGCAATTATTAAGTGTAAAACCTAATGCCGCACATTATGCTATTACCAAATTACAACAATACCTACCAGTTAAAATCATCACTCAAAATGTAGATGACCTACACGAACGTGCAGGTAATAAAAATGTATTACATTTACATGGTGAACTCTTAAAGGTTCGTAGTACTAAAAATCCCAATCTGGTTTACAAGTGGACTAAAGATTTATATTTAGGCGACAAAGCAGAAGATGAGGCGCAATTACGACCTCATATTGTTTGGTTTGGAGAAGCCGTTCCGGAAATAAATAATGCCATTGAAATATCACGCCAAGCTGATATTTTTATTATAGTTGGAACAAGCATGCAAGTATATCCGGCAGCCGGATTAGTTAGTATATTGCCTCTAACAGCTAAAATTTATTATATCGATCCTCATCCAGCCAAATTTTCAGTACCTAACGAAATTCATATTATTAAAAATTCTGCTGGAAGAGCACTTCCGGAATTGGTTAATCAGTTAATTGAAAAATATGTTACCTAATTATCCGTAAATCATTATTAAAAAAGATAAAAATCTGCGTGTCTTCTAAGCATTTATAATGAAATTATAATTTTTTCTTTTTAAAATAAAATTTTAGATACAAAATCATTA
The DNA here is from genome assembly GCA_015494075.1 of Flavobacteriaceae bacterium. Lineage (GTDB taxonomy): Bacteria > Bacteroidota > Bacteroidia > Flavobacteriales > Flavobacteriaceae > WGBX01. The sequence continues at coordinate 23,957 of WGBX01000185.1, read as the reverse complement.
AAAAACAGATGTGAAGATAATTGAAATTAAGCACCTAACAAATTTTGCAATGTCAAGTAATTTATTATTTTTGTTGCGCTTTATAAACTAAAAAAATGATACAACTAACCAACTATAAGATTTTGCTCGGAAGCCAATCTCCCCGGCGAAAAGAACTTTTAAAAAAACTAGACCTTCAATTTAAAGTAATCAAATTAACAGCTGATGAAAATTATCCTGAAATTTTGCCACCTAGTGAAATTCCGGAATATTTAGCTTTAAAAAAATCACTGGTCTATAACAAACTTAAAAAAGATGAATTGCTATTAACTGCTGATACTATTGTATCACTTAAAGGCATTATTTTAGAAAAACCAAAAAACAAAAATCAAGCTATTGAAATGCTTAAAGCATTATCTGACAAAAAACACGAAGTAATAACCGGCGTATCTTTGCGAACCAAAAAAGATATTCTAACCTTTTCAGATATTTCAGAAGTATATTTTAAAAAATTATCCGACAAAGAAATTAAATATTATGTAGAGCACTATAAGCCTTTTGATAAAGCCGGCGGTTATGGTGTGCAAGAATGGATTGGCTTAATTGGTATTAAAAAAATAAAAGGTTCTTTTTATAATATCATGGGATTGCCTACTGCAAAATTGGTTGAATATTTAAAGGAATGTAAATAAAAAGTAAAATATTGGCATTAACCTACGCTATTACATTTATTTTGTAAATTTGAAATGTAATAAATTATCCATAAAATTATGAATATTTTTCTTGTTTTAGTCAGCATTCTACTAATTTTGGCAGTTATTGATCTTATTGTAGGTGTAAGTAATGATGCCGTCAATTTCTTAAATTCAGCTCTTGGCTCTAAAGCATTTTCTTTCAAAACTATTATGATTACAGCCAGTTTAGGTATTTTTATCGGGGCTGTTTTCTCTAGTGGAATGATGGAAGTTGCACGTAAAGGTATTTTCAATCCGCAATATTTTAGTTTTTATGATATTATGGTTGTCTTTTTATCGGTCATGTTGGCCGATATTTTATTATTAGATATCTTCAACACTTTAGGCATGCCTACTTCCACTACAGTTTCTATAGTTTTCGATTTATTAGGCGCTTCTGTTGGGGTTGGCTTGATTAAAACTCTTGAAAAAGGAGGTGATTTGAGTGAAATTGCACAATATATTAATTCTTCCAGTGCATTAAAAATAATTTCAGGCATACTTTTATCAGTCTTCTTTGCTTTTACAGTAGGAGCTATCGTACAATATTTTTCACGTCTTTTATTTACCTTTCAATATGATGTTAAAAAACGGATCATATCCAGTGCATTATTTGGCGGACTAGCCATTGCTGCTATCACATATTTTATTATTTTAAAAGGTTTGAAAGGAACAGATTTTTATGGTGACATAAAAGGATATATACACAATTATACATTCAGCATTATAATTTTTAGTTTTGTTTTTTGGACAATCATTTCTTATATTTTAGTTAAGTTTTTTAAAATCAATATTTTAAAAATAATCATATTATTAGGAACATTTTCTTTGGCATTGGCATTTGCAGGCAACGACTTAGTCAATTTTATTGGAGTTCCCATTGCAGGATACAATTCTTATGAAGCATGGGCTGCTTCCGGACAGCCTGCTACCGAATTTATGATGGATATTTTAAGTAAAAAAGTGCCAACACCTTTAGTATTCTTAATCATTGCCGGAACAATTATGGTATTAACCTTATGGTTTTCCAGCAAAGCCCAAAAAGTGGCTAAAACTGCCATAGATTTGTCAGCACAAGGCGAAAAAGATGAAAAATTTCAAGCAAATCAAGTATCTAGAGCAGTTGTCAAAGGTGCCGTAGGTTTAAACAAAATGTTTATAACCATCGTCCCGAAATCGACTTTACAATGGGTTGATAATCGATTTAGAACACCCGCCATCAAAATCAAAAAAGATATGCCTGAATTTGATTTGGTACGTGCATCAGTCAATTTATTAGTTGCTGCAATTCTGATTTCCATTGCTACATCAATGAAACTTCCCTTATCTACTACTTACGTAACCTTTATGGTTGCTATGGGAGCTTCCTTAGCCGACAGAGCATGGGGACGTGAAAGTGCTGTATATCGTATCGCCGGCGTACTTAGTGTTATCGGTGGGTGGTTTATGACAGCGCTTTTTGCCTTTATGATAGCCTTTACATTTGCAATTCTCATATATAAATTTGGATTCTATTTAGCAATTGCCTTCTTTATAGCCGAATTGTTCATGTTGTATCGCAGCCAAAAAAAACACAAAGAAAATCTGGCCGAAGAAAAAGAAGATTTCTTCGATTTTCACTCCGAAGACGGTATTTATGATGAACAAAAATCAACGGAAATCCTTATTACTGAAAGTCTAAAAAATATCAATAAAGTTATTGGATACATCAATAAATTATATGCAAATACAATTGACGGCTTAAAAGCTTACGATATTAATTTACTCAAAAAAAATGACAAAGATGTAAAAAAATTATATAAACAAGGTAATAAACTAAGAGACAAACTTTATTACATTATCCAATCTAATAAAGATAAGGATTTAGTCATCAGCAACAATTACATTAAACTTTTAGACAAAATTCAAGATTTAATTCAATCAATGCATTTCATCTCCAAAATCAGCAAAGAATATGTTGATAATAACCATAGTGAATTAACACCCGCTCAAAAACAAGATTTAGAACAAATCAGAAATGTAATGATTAATTTAATGAATGAAATGCAAATTGCCATTGCCAATAGAGATTTTCAAAAATTACGTCGCTTGTACAAAACGACAAATTTAGATAGTGTTTTAGAAAAAGCTATTAATAATCAGGTTATTAGAATTCAAAAAGAAGAAAGTTCAGCAAAAAATGCCCGTTTATTTTTAAGTTTATTATTAGAAACCAAAGATATTGAAGAATCATTAATAAAACTTTTACGTATCATCTTTGATGCCACAAAAGATATTCCTGATAATACCAAAATAGCTATTTCAAATACTAACAAATCTATTAAAAAATCAAATGATGTACTTGATCAATCTTCTGATAAAACACAATCCGATAAAAAAAATAATTTATAGATAAATTTAAGCTCAAAATTTGATTACAACCTACAAAAGCCCACAATTTTAGTGGGCTTTATTATTGATACTTTGCCAAAAACCTTTAATTTTCTCATTCATTTTTTGTAAATTAGCAAACCTCAAAATTTGAATCAATGCAAATAAATAATATTCCCTATCAACCTCAAAATAAAGTTCGAATTGTTACAGCTGCTTCATTATTTGACGGACACGATGCCGCCATCAATATTATGCGCCGGATTATCCAACGCACCGGTGCCGAAGTTATACATCTGGGACACAATCGTAGTGTCGATGAAATTGTCAATACCGCTATTCAAGAAGACGCCAACGCTATTGCCATAACATCTTATCAAGGCGGCCATACCGAATATCTCAAATATATGTATGATTTACTCAATGAGCGCGGTGCCGGTCATATCAAAATTTTTGCCGGCGGTGGTGGCACCATTTTACCGGAAGAAATTGCAGAATTGGAAGCTTACGGTATTACCAAAATATATTCACCCGACGACGGCAGGCAAATGGGGCTGCAAGGTATGATTAACCATTTGGTACAGAATGCCGACTTTCCAACAGGTAAAAATATCAGCGTAAAAAGCCCGGAAGATATTAAAGAAAAAGATGATAAAAAAATAGCCGAAACTATCTCTGCTGCTGAAAATTTTCCCGATTTACATCAAGATTTATTAGAACAAATAAGGAAAAAATCGCAAAACAACAAAGTTCCCATTCTGGGGATAACCGGCACCGGTGGTGCCGGAAAATCATCATTAGTAGATGAATTAGTCAGACGTTTTCTCAATGAGTTTATAGATAAAAAACTCGCTATTATCTCAGTTGACCCTACTAAAAAACGTACCGGTGGTGCTCTGCTAGGTGATCGTATCCGGATGAATGCTATCAACAATACACGTGTATATATGCGCTCTATGGCAACACGTGCCAGCAATGTATCACTATCTCCATCAGTACAAGACGCTTTGGATATTGTAAAAAATTCAGACTTTGACCTAATTATACTCGAAACTTCTGGTATCGGACAATCAGATACGCAAATTGTCGATTTTGCAGATGTCAATATGTATGTGATGACACCCGAATACGGGGCGGCAACGCAGCTGGAAAAAATTGACATGCTCGATTATGCCGACATTATCGCTTTAAACAAATTCGACAAACGCGGTGCTCTCGATGCTTTACGAGATGTCAAAAAACAGTACCAACGCAATCATAATCTTTGGGATAAAGACACCGATGAAATGCCGGCATACGGCACTATTGCTTCACAGTTTAACGATCCGGGGGTTAATAAATTATACAAGGCGCTCATTAATTTAATCAATGAAAAAACCGGCGCCGGATTTGAATCATCATTTGAAGCCAAAGATGAAAATCTTGATAAACAATTCATTATTCCGCCTCAACGCGTGCGTTATTTGTCGGAAATAGTTGAAACCAATCGTAAATATCACGAATGGGCGGATAAGCAAGCCGGCATTGCCCAACAGTTATATAGTATTTATAAAACAATTGAAGCGTTATCGACCACACCAAAACTTAATAAGTACGGTGTAGATGACGACCTTCTCAAAATCTGTCAAAATGATGAGAAACAGCAAACCATTTCATTACTTTTAAAAGAATTTGACCGTATTAAAATGCATTTACATCCTGAAAATTGGCAAAAAATCTTGGATTGGCCTGCCAAAGTTCAAAAATACAAAGATGAGATTTACAGTTTTAAAGTACGGGATAAAGAAATTAAAATAAAAACACATACCGAAACGCTTTCGCATTTAAAAATTCCAAAAGTTTCCTTGCCAAAATACGAAGCTTGGGGTGATTTGCTCAAATGGCAACTCAAAGAAAACGTACCGGGCGAATATCCATATGCTGCAGGTATTTATCCATTTAAACGTACCGGAGAAGACCCCACGCGCATGTTTGCCGGCGAAGGTACACCCGAACGTACCAACCGGCGTTTTCACTATGTTAGTTTAGGCATGCCCGCCAAACGGCTTTCTACCGCTTTTGATAGTGTAACGCTCTATGGTAACGATCCCGACGAACGTCCTGATATTTATGGTAAAATCGGCAATTCCGGTGTCTCTATTTGTTGCTTGGACGATGCCAAAAAACTTTATTCCGGTTTTGACCTGTCCGACCCGAAAACTTCCGTTTCTATGACAATAAACGGACCGGCGCCGATGATGTTAGCATTTTTTATGAATGCAGCCATAGATCAAAATGTCGAAAAATACTTAAAAGAAAATAAGCTAACGCATTTAGTTGAAGCAAAACTCAAAGAGAAATTTGACGACAATGGACTCGAACGGCCACACTATCATGGTGAGTTACCTAAAGGCAATGACGGTTTAGGTTTATTAATGTTAGGTGTAACAGGTGACGAAATTCTCGATAAAGAAACCTATGACAAAATTAAATACGAGACTATCGCCAAAGTTCGCGGCACCATTCAAGCTGATATTTTAAAAGAAGACCAAGCGCAAAATACCTGTATCTTTTCTACGGAATTTTCATTGCGTCTCATGGGTGACATTCAAGAATATTTTATAGAGAATAAAGTGCGTAATTTTTATTCGGTTTCCATTTCCGGCTATCATATTGCCGAAGCAGGCGCCAATCCCATTACACAGTTGGCATTGACCTTGGCAAACGGTTTTACTTATGTTGAGTACTACTTGTCTCGCGGTATGGACATCAACAAGTTTGCCCCCAATCTATCCTTTTTCTTTTCTAACGGGATGGATGCCGAATATTCGGTTATCGGGCGTGTTGCCAGACGAATTTGGGCAAAAGCCATGAAAGAAAAATACGGTGCTAATGCCCGTTCGCAAATGCTCAAATATCATATTCAAACCAGTGGACGCAGTTTGCATGCCCAAGAAATTGACTTTAACGATATTCGTACCACCTTGCAAGCTTTGTATGCTATTTATGACAACACCAACTCATTACATACCAATGCTTATGATGAAGCTATTACTACACCGACCGAAGAAAGCGTGCGCAGGGCTATGGCTATCCAGTTGATTATCAATAAAGAACTCGGATTGGCAAAAAATGAAAACCCGATTCAAGGCAGTTTTATTATTGAAGAATTAACCGATTTGGTAGAAGAGGCTATTTATGCAGAATTTGACCGTTTGACAGAACGTGGTGGCGTATTGGGTGCTATGGAAACCATGTATCAACGCAGTAAAATTCAAGAAGAAAGTTTGTATTACGAAACTTTAAAACATACCGGCAAACTACCCATTATCGGGGTCAATACATTTTTAGGAAAAGACGGTAGTAAAACACAAATTCCGGGTGAGGTTATCCGCGCCACCGAAGCAGAAAAGCAACAACAAATAAATACGGTTAAGAATTTGTATAAAACCTATGAACAAGAAGCCACAAAACGACTACGAAAAGTGCAAGAAGCCGCTATTAACAACCAAAATATTTTTGCCGAATTAATGGAAGCTGCCAAAGTCAGTTCGCTGGGACAGCTAACTGCCGCTTTGTTTTTAGTAGGCGGACAATATCGTCGAAATATGTAAATTGTTCAAAATATGGATTTTGATTCTCTTTTGTTATTAGAGCATCATTTTAGCTATATTTCTTATTTTGCAATATCTAACTAAAAAAATCAAAACTTTAAATTTTTGTACTAAATATCCGAAGTTTTATATAATTCCCATTAATTTTGAAACCATTTGCATTAAAATAGCACCGCCAAGAGCCGCTAATGTACCAACGACATAGCCTACAACAGCAAGCATAACTCCTACTGATGCCAAAGAAGGATGAAAGGCGGCTGCTACAACCGGTGCAGAGGCAGCGCCGCCTACATTGGCCTGACTGCCAACTGCCAAGAAAAAATAAGGCGCCCGAATGAGTTTGGCAACAATTATTAATAATATAGCATGAATTGTCATCCAAATCAGTCCTATAAAAATTAAACCGGGATTTTTTAATATTTCTGATAAATCCATTTTCATACCTATGGTAGCCACCAAAATATAAATAAAAATACTCCCTATTTTAGAAGCACCTGCACCTTCATAATTTTTTATTTTAGTAAAAGAAAAGGTAATTCCAAAAATAGTTGCCAGACTAATCAACCAAAAAAATTGGGACCCAAAAGATGAAAAAGCGGAGCTTTTATCTGCAATAAAAGCAACTTGTTCATTTAAAAATCTTGAAATATGTTGTGCCCCGAAAAATGATAGAGCAACAGCCAAAAAGGTAATACCCAACATAACCATATAATCAGTTAAAGTCGGTATTCTTTCTACTTTTTTGGCAAAGGCTGTAACCTTTTGTTTTAATTCCTCGATAGCAGAAGTATCAGCTTTTAACCAACGATCTATTTTTTGGGCACGTGGAATTCCCAATAATAAAATTGCCATCCATAAGTTGGCTACAAAAATATCAACCAAAACAGTCGCTCCATATTTTTTAGGATTATATTGAAAAATTTCAAGCATTGCTGCCTGATTAGCACCACCACCTATCCAGCTGCCTGCTAAGGTAGAAAGGCCGCGCCATAAAGCGTCATGCCCTGTTCCGGCTACTGTTTCAGGAGATAAACTTCCTACAATATAAAGCGCTATAGGACCGCCAATGACTATTCCTAAAGTGCCTGTAAAAAACATAATAAGAGCTTTGGGGCCTAATTTAAAAACAGCTTTCAAATCAATACTCAATGTCATTAAGATAAGTGATGCCGGCAAAAGAAGCCGACTGGCAATATAATATAATTGTGACGTGTGTTTTATGTATTGTCCATTTTCATAACTCACCCAATCAGTTGCTATTATATGTGTCGAAGTTAAAATGGCCGGTAATAGATAAGCTAATAATAAAGCCGGCACAATTTTGTAAAATTTTTCCCAAAAACCACCTTTTAGTGAATTGGTATAAAAAACAAAAGCTAATAAGCCCATCAAGAGGCCAAAAACAATAATATCATTGGTAAAAACCGGTGTCGTATCAGTCAAATTATAATTTGGTTCCATATTTTGGTCTGCTTTTTGATAAATGCAAATATAACAAAACAATTATTGTTAAAAAGTTTGTATCCTTAAACGATTGTTTATATCTTTGAAATACATTGTATATTTAAAACAAATTTTTGATAAAAATTTTTGTTTTTCATTACAAAAATCATTATTTAATTTTTTATAAAAACATAAACATAAAATGAAAAGGATTTTAACAGGACTTATTTGGTTGAGTATTGGCTTAATTTCGGCACAAAACGGGCGCATGATTATTCCTTCTGAACTGTCAGAAGAAACAATTTATGAGATGACAGAAATGGGATCTAAGCTTACTTCAAATGATATTTATTCGTCTGATCAATTAAGTTTGAATGATGCCGTTATTCAATTTAATGGCGGTTGCACCGGTGAAATAGTTTCTCCCAAAGGTTTAATATTAACCAACCATCATTGTGGCTATGGTGCTATACAAGCACATTCGACTTTTGAACATAATTATGTTAGAGATGGATTTTGGTCCAAAAGTTTTGAAGAAGAGTTGCCAAATCCGGGAATGCATGTAACATTTGTCCGTAAGATAGAAAATGTTACCGAAGAAGTCTTAAAAGGTATTACACCCGATATGGATCCTGTTTTAAAACAATCTTTAATTCAAAAAAACATAAAACTAATTAGTCAAACTTATCCAAAAGAAGATTGGCAAGAAGTTAATATTAAAGCTTTTTTTGAAGGCAATCAATATTATGCTTTTACCCTTGAAAATTATAAAGACATTCGTTTAGTTGCGGCACCTCCTTCGTCAATAGGAAAATTTGGAGCTAATACAGACAACTGGATGTGGCCACGACATAGTGGTGATTTTTCTGTTTTTAGAATTTACGCAGACAAAAATAACCGGCCTGCAGCTTACAGTCCTGACAATGTGCCTTATAAATCATCGGCCTATTTTAAAATCAATATCAAGCCCAAAAAAACAGGTGATTTTTTTATGATTTACGGATTCCCCGGACGTACACAAGAATATTTACCTTCGGTAGCAGTTGCACAAAAAGTAGAGATCATTAATCCTGCACGTATAGAAATCCGTAAAACGGCTTTAGATATAATGCAGCATTATATGCAAAGAAATGATACGATTAAACTTAAATATACAGCTAAATTTGCACGAATTGCCAATTATTGGAAAAAATGGATTGGTGAAAGTCAGGGTATTAAAAAAACACAAGCCGTAGATCGAAAAAAAGAATTTGAAAAATATTTTCTAAATCAAGTAAAAATTAAAAAACTAGACCCTGAGTATTTAAGCATTTATGACCGTTTTGAAGATTTATATCAGCAAAATAAAGATATTGAATTGGCTCGTAATTATTTTATTGAAATTGCTTATTTAAATAATGATTTATTAAAACGCGCTTTAAGCTTGTATAATTTACAGCAAATATATCAGACTAAAGGAAAAGAAGCTTTCAAATTAAGTGAAAAGAAATTTTCACCTCAAATCTTAGGTAGTTTTAAAAACTATGATTCACAAGTAGATAAAGCGCTTTTTGAAGCTTTAATGAAATTATATGTGGATAAAATGCCTGAAAAATATAAAAATAAGGCAATTAAAAAAGAAAACATATCTCAAACAGCCGATATAATTTATGCTAACTCGGTTTTAAATCAGCCGGATAAATTAAAAAGTTTACTACATAAGAATCCTAAAAAATTCTTACGCATATTAAATGATGATCCCGGTTATCAATATGCTCAACAGTTAATTAAAGATTATTATCAAAAAATAGCGCCTGACTATCAAAATATTCGAACACAAATAAATCAATTACAAAAAAAATATATAAAAGGAATTATAGCTGCATCAGACAAAAGACTTTATCCGGATGCCAATGGCACCTTACGTATCAGTTATGGTGTAATCAAAGGATATGAACCTAGAGATGCCGTCTACTATTTTCCTATTTCTCATGTAAGAGGAATAATTGAAAAATATATTCCCGGCGATTATGAATTTGATGTGCCTAAAAAGTTAATTGAATTATATCAAAAGAAAGATTACGCACCTTATTCTACCACGGGTGAAATGCCGGTAAATTTTATTGGTACTGCTCATACTACCGGTGGCAATTCTGGCAGTCCGGCAATAAATGCAGAAGGAGACTTAATTGGCATAAACTTTGATAGAGTATGGGAGGGAACAATGAGTGACCTCTATTATGATCAAAAAATTAGTCGAAATATAATGGTTGATATAAATTATGTTTTATTCATTATTGATAAGCTTGGCAACAATCAGCGGCTTATAAAAGAAATGACCATCAAAAAATAACACAAACTATAACAAACAACATAAGAATCATGAAAAAAATTAAATTTTACACCATAGCTTTATTCGTTATGTTGACATATACATACCAAACTACGGCACAAACTAATAATTTATATCAATTAGGCGAAGAATTAATTATAATTGCAGAATCCGACAATGCCGATGCTATTGTAAATTTTATTGATCCTTATCTTGATCTGGATACAAAAGCTCAAATAATGGAATCTTTTCTTAGTGTTAGAGATAATATATTTAATAATGTCGATCCAAAAAAGATTAAATTATTTAATGTGGTTAAAGATGGTGACAAAACACTATTTATCATCTCTAATGGCAATCGCTTTATCATAATTAAATCAAAAACCAATGCAGACAATAAAATAACCGGACATTTTGCAGTTGTTAAAAATGATTTGGCTAAAATACTGAAAACCGGTGAAAAAATATACCGATTACGTTGTTATTCATGCCATAGAAAGGAAGGACAAGGAGGAAGTGCGCCAAATTTGACAGATGCCTATTGGAAATATGTTAATTCGGAAGAAGAGTTGTATAATATAATTGCCAATGGAAAAAAAGGAACAATGATGATTTCATATAAAGACTATTTGACATCAGATGAATTAAAGGCTATTACCTTATACATAAAAGCATTGCAAAATAAAAAACAAGAAAAACCCAAAAAGCCGGAAGGAGAAGAAAAAAATATATCTTTTAAACTTTCCTATAAATAAAAATACATCAAGTTATATTTTAACTTTAAAAATAAATTAATACTTTTGTAAACATATAAAATTAATATTATGAGATTAAAAAAATATTTTTTAATAGCTTTCTTGACCATAATCGGTTTGAATTCTAATGCACAAATAAAAAATATAGATGACTTTGTTATAAACACCGAAGAACTAAGAACATTAACGCAGCGTATTGCCAAAAATTATATCATGCATGGAATCTTACCTAATATTCCTCGTATAGCTCAACAAATGCAAGATGATTCTGATAAATTCACCAATATATTACTAACACTGACAGATAGTGCACCAAATGACGAAATTGATATCGAATTACAAAAATTGAATTTGTCATGGATGCTGATGAATCGTATTTTACAAAAAAAATATGATGCTGTTGCTGCTGTTAAAGTTATAAAATACGCTGATAAAATGGGTGATGAAATTGAAACTGTTGCAGACATGGTAAGCAGTTACTCCAATTCTAAATCTGTTAAAGTTTTAAGACTCAGTTCAAAAGGTAGAATGTTATCACAAAAGCTATTACTATATTATATAGCCGGTAAAGCCAAAATCAGAGATCCTGAAATTCCGCAAAAATTTAAAGAAACTAAGCAACAATTATATGAAGTTATCAAACTCCTCTCTGATCAAGCTGAAAATGATCCTGATTTAAAAACTGATTCAGGTATCCAAATGTATGTAGATATGATTAGTGACAGTTATGATAAAGTAAGAAAAACTGTTACTTTGGATAGCAAAGTTCGTGCAACTACTGCAAATATGATTGTAAATCAAATGACTGATAATTTTGATTTATTAACCAATTTATTATACGAAAGATTTAATTAAGAATAATATTACTAAAAGTATTTAAAAATAAAGGACGCACCCCAACAGGTTGCGTCCTTTATTTTTAAACACGCCAACTATATTGTAATATTTTCATTCATTTTAACAATTGAACTTGTTGAATTTTTTAAAATATAACTCCTTAAATAAAGTCCCGTTAAAAACAACCATAAAGGATCTGATTTAACAATGAAGAAATATTTAAAAAAATAACTTATTTTTGCACCCAAACCAAAACATTATAAATATTATGTATAAATCTAAAATAATAGGCCTAGGCAAATATTTACCAGAAAATATTGTGACCAATGATGATTTAACCAAATATATGGATACCAATGATGCTTGGATTCGTGAACGTACCGGTATTGAAGAACGTAGATGGGCAAAACCCGGTGATGGTAATACAGCTGCCACAATGGGCACAAAAGCTGCTAAAATAGCTTTAGAACGAGCTGGGCTAACACCCAAAGATATTGATTTTATAGTTTTTGCAACTATTAGTCCGGATTATTATTTTCCGGGTGCAGGCGTTCAAGTTCAAGAAATGTTAGGATGTGATACCATTGGTGCCTTAGATGTCCGAAACCAATGTTCCGGGTTTATATATGCATTAGCAACGGCCGACCAATTTATTAAAACCGGAATGTATAAAAATGTTTTGGTTATAGGATCCGAATTGCAATCTGCCGGTATAGACTTATCTACACGAGGTCGTGGTATTGGCGTTATTTTTGCCGATGGTGCCGGCGCCGTCGTATTAAGCCGTAGTGACGATGATAGTGGCATTATGTCAAACCATTTACACTCACAAGGAAAATATGCAAAAGAACTAACGGTTTTAGTTCCTGGCGGACCAAATCCTCCAAAAAAATTAGTCGAAGACTGGGACCCTAACGACTTATCTTATTACCCTTACATGAATGGTAATTTTGTTTTTAAACATGCAGTTACGCGTTTTTCAGAAGCTATTATGGAAGGTTTAGGTGCCCATAATTTAACACCCAATGATATAGATATGTTAATCCCGCATCAAGCTAATTTACGTATTTCGCAATTTGTACAACGTAAATTACAAATTCCGGATGAGAATATTATGAATAATATTCAAAAGTATGGAAACACAACTGCTGCCTCTATTCCTATTGCTCTTACAGAAGCATGGGAAAACGGACGTATCAAAAAAGGTGATATTGTTGTCACAGCTGCTTTTGGCTCAGGTTTTACTTGGGGTTCAAATATTATCAAATTTTAAAATAAAAATATTTACTTTCATGATTAAACCGGCTCTGTACAGAGCCGGTTTAATCATATGTTAAAAGAAAGTTTAGCATTATTAAATTTATTAAATTTGTTTTCAAATTTAAAAACCTTATAATCTTATGATCAAATATATATCGCTTTTATTTAGCTTAATAATACTCCTTACAGCTTGTGAAGGTCAGCAAAAAGAAAGAGCCGCAAAAAAAATAAGCCATTCAGAAAACCAGCAAACCTCAAAGCATAATATAAATATGCAGGATAAAATAAATCAATATGCCAAAGTCAAACTTACTACTGACATTAATAAATTGACACCTCGTGAGAAAAAAGTTATAATACATTTGATTAAAGCCGTCCAATATATGGATCCCGCTTTTTGGGAACAAACATATGGTCATAAAGAAGTTTTAATGTCTCGGATTAAAGATCCTTTGATCAAAAAATATGCAGAAATTAATTATGGCCCTTGGGACCGGCTTGATAACAATAAACCTTTTGTAGAAGGTGTCGGCCCAAAACCTTCGGGTGCTAATTTTTACCCGAAAGATATGAGCAAAGCAGAATTTGAAAAAGCAAATTTACGAGATAAAACCAGCCAATATACACTCATAAGAAGACGTCCTTCCGGCGAACTTTATACTATTCCGTATCATATCGCTTATCAGCAGTATTTAAAACCTGCCAGTGATGAACTTTTAAAAGCCGCCGGCTATGCCGATAACAAAATGTTTAAGCAATACCTCGAATTGCGAGCTAAAGCCCTGCTAGATGACAACTTTAGACCTAGTGATATGCATTGGATGGATATGAAAGATAACCATATTGATGTTGTTATTGGCCCAATTGAAAATTATGAAGATCAACTCTATAATTACAAAACCAGCTATGAAGGAAATGTATTGATAAAAGATATGGAATGGAGTAAAAAATTAGCACATTTTATACAATTTTTACCCGAACTCCAAAAAAATTTACCGGTAGAAACTGCCTATAAACAAGAAAAACCAGGAACACGTTCTGATTTAAATGCTTATGATGTCGTCTATTATGCAGGCGAAGCCAATACAGGAGGCAAAACAATAGCTATAAACTTGCCTAATGATGAATTGGTACAATTAAAAAAAGGAACCAGACGCTTACAATTAAAAAATGTAATGCAAGCCAAATTTGAAAAAATATTAGTACCGATAGCCAATATTTTAATTACACCTGAACAAAGAACATATATCAAATTTGATGCTTTTTTTGCTAATACCATGTTTCATGAAGTCGCACATGGTTTAGGTATCAAAAATACAATTGATGGAAAAGGAATGGTTCGCAAAGCCTTAAAAGAAAATTATTCTGTAATAGAAGAAGGAAAAGCAGATATTTTAGGATTATATATGGTTGACCAATTGTATAAAAAAGGAGAATTAGATGGTGATATCAAAGATTACATGACTACTTTTATGGCTAGTATATTTAGAAGTATCAGATTTGGTGCAGCCGATGCGCATGGTGTTGCCAATATGATACGGTTTAATTATTTTAAAGATAAAGGTGCCTTTACTCGAAATTCTGATGGTACATATAAAGTCAATTATGATAAAATGTACGATGCCATGAAATCTCTCACAGCATTAATTATAAAATTACAAGGCGATGGAAATTATGAAGGTGTATCAAAATTAATAAAAGAAAAAGGGATAGTACCTGTACAATTGCAAGAAGATTTACAAAAACTGCAAAACGCTAAAATTCCGGTAGATATCATTTTTGATCAAGGGATTCAAACTCTTGGCCTTAGTGATATAGAACAAAATTAAATAATTTTTATATTTATGAAAAGCATTTTCATCAAAGAAATAAAACAATATTTTAGTTCGCCTATTGCCTATTTGTCAATGGGACTTTTCTTCGTTTTAAATGCTTTATTTTTATGGTTCATACCCGGATCTTATTATTTACCTGATTATCGCTTTGCAGATTTGATTCCTTTTTTTGAATTGGCACCTTGGATATTAATGTTTGTTGTTGCTGCTATTAGTATGAAAAGTTTTTCAGAAGAGTTTAAAAGTGGTACCATAGAAACTATTGTAACCAAACCTTTAACATATAAACATATAGTTCTAGGAAAATTTTTTAGCATATGGTTTTTAGGATTACTCATGCTGGTTCCCACTACAATATATGTGTACAGCATACAACATCTTAGTTTAGAAGGATATATAGATTACAAACAAGTTATAAGTAGTTATTTGGGGCTTATTTTATTACTTGCAGCCCTATCAGCCATAGGTGTTTTTGCATCTTCATTATTTGATAGTCAAGTTAATGCATTTTTAACCGGACTATTTTTAATGTTTTTGTTATATTATGGCTTTGATGGTTTAGGTAATTTTAATTTACTTGGATCATTTGACTTATTATTTAAAAAATTAAGTTTGGATTATCATTATCAAAATTTTGTAAAAGGGCTTATTCGCTTATCTGATATTATTTATTTATTAAGTATTATAGTTTTATTTCTCATACTCACTAATTTTAATTTAAAAAAACGTTTACAATAATGGAAAACTTTATCGCATACAATCCAACAAAATTATACTTTGGAAATAATGTTATTAATAATTTGCCAACTGAAATAGAAAAACTCGGCCAAAAGGTATTACTTTTAACAGGTAAAGGCAGTGTTAAAAAATATGGCTATTATGACCAAGTTATACAACAATTAAAAAATGCCGGAAAACAAATAGTAGAATTCAGCGGTATCAAACCTAATCCTATTGTTGAAGATGCAGATAAAGCTGTAAGTTTAGCACATTCTGAAAAAATAGACTTTATTGTAGCCTTAGGTGGTGGCAGCGTCATTGACACGGCCAAACTCGTCAATATGGCTTATGCCAACAATTTGCCTGTATGGTCTATAATGAAAAAAGAAGTTAATCCGGAAACCAAAGTCCCCCTATTTGCCATATTAACATTAGCAGCTACAGGCACAGAAATGAATGGAGCTGCTGTACTTCAAAATCACCAAACCAATGAAAAAATAGGTTATTTTTCACCTTTAATGTATCCAACAGCCTCCTTTTTAGACCCTTCCTATACACTTACCGTTCCTAAATCGCAAACTATTAATGGCATTGTAGATTTAGTAGCACATAGTTTAGAAGCTTATTTCTCAGGTGGTGATGCGCCTCTCTCTGATCGTTTTGTTGCATCTATTATTCTGGAAACTATGGATTATGCGCCAAAGCTCCTGAATAACTTAAATAACTATGATTTAAGAGCACGCATGATGTGGGCTGCTACGGTTGCCGAAAATGGCACAACTATGCATGGCCGAACAACTAATGGTGACTGGGGAACACATGATTTGGCTCATCATATCTCATTACTTTGGGATACACCACATGGTCAAACTCTTTCTGTAATCTTTCCGGCCTGGATGAAAGCCTTAAAACCAAGAATTGAAAAAAGATTAGAAAAATTAGGCTTTTTACTAACCGGTAAAAACATAACTGCCGATGAAACTATTGGCCTGATAGAAAACTTTTTTATCCAAATAGAAGCTCCGACACATTTTAAAGAATTAGGCTTAAATAATAATGATAAAAATCAATTATTAAAACTTTGGAAAACCAATAAACCAACAGGATTAAATCATATTCTTGATGAAAAAGATTACCACAAAATAATTGCTAATATATAAATTCAACCAAACTTTAATAAACGTCTTAAAGACATGAAAAAAAAATGGGATTATGTTGTTTGGGCATTCATTGGATTGGTCATTCTAAACTTTTTAGTGCAAAAATATGACTATAAAATAGATATGACCCAAAACAAACGTTTTACACTATCTAAAGCATCTATTAAAGTTGTCAAAAATCTTGACAAACCTGTACAGGTTTTGGTTTTTTTAAAAGGCGATTTTCCTTCATATTTTCAACGTTTGGCAAATGAAACACATAATCTATTAGAAGATTTCAAACAGGAAAATCCTCTAATAGATTATGCCTTTATCAATCCACTTGAAAAAGATGAACAATATTTAAAGAATCTCGTTAATAAAGGCTTACAAGCTTCACAAATAAGTTTACAAAAAAATGGTAAAATAGATCAAGCCTTAATTTTTCCTTGGGCTATCATTAAACAAGGAGAGCAAGAAATTGTTGTACCTCTTTTAGTAGATAGTTATACTCAAAATATAGATAATCAAATTGAAAAGAGTATAGAAAATTTAGAATATACTTTTGCAAATGGCTTTAACAAAATAGGTCAAACTAAAAATAAAAAAATTGCAATCCTTAAAGGTAATGGTGAATTAGATGATTTATATATCGCAGATTTTCTTAAAAGTTTACATCAGAAGTACTTATTAGCCCCTTACACACTAGATAGTGTGGCCACAAATGCAAAAAAAACACTTCTAGATTTGCAAAATTATGATATGGCCATTGTAGCTAAACCTACCGAAAAGTTTGATGAACAAGAAAAATTTGTCTTAGACCAATACCTTATGAATGGTGGCAGGCTGCTTTTATTAACCGATGTTGTTAAAGCACACAAAGATACTTTAATGTATCAGGGTAAAACATATGCCTTAAATGCCGAATTAAATCTGACGGACATGCTATTTAGTTATGGCATAAGAATTAATCCGGTATTAGTTAAAGATTTAATAGCTGCACCTGTAGTTTTAAAAACCGGTCAAATCGGCAATCGCCCTCAACTCAAACAATTTCCTTGGTTTTACAGTCCTTTGGCACAGCCAAACAAGCAACATCCAATAGGAAAAAACTTAGAAATGATATTGACAGATTTTGTTAGTCCTATTCAAATTTTGAAAAATAAAACTCGCAAAACCATACTGTTAAGCAGTTCACCAAAAACCCAATTAGTAGGTGTCCCAACCGAAATAAATTTTGACGAAATAGGAAAAAAACCGGATATTAATCAATATAATGCCGGAACACAAATCTTTGGTGTTTTGTTAGAAGGCTATTTTAAATCTGCCTATAATCATCGAGTCAAACCCATAAAAATATCTCATGCCAAAGACAGTACTACCAATGGTGCTATGATAGTTTTTTCAGATGGTGATATTATCAAAAATCAAGTCGATAAAAATCAACCCTTACCCTTAGGTTTTGATAAGTGGAGCAAATTAAAATATGACAATAAACAATTTTTACGCAACGCCGTTGACTATTTATTAGATAAATCCGGTGTCATTAGCTTAAAAAATAAGATTGTTAAACTTAATTTTTTAGATGATAATAAAATGATAGCCGAACTAAGCTTTTGGCAATGGCTCAATTTGATTTTACCGCTTTTAATTATTAGTTTAGGCGGATTAGCTTTTAATTATTGGCGCAAGAAAAAATACAGCCGTAAATTCTTATAATATAAATTCTTATTTCATATATAAAACTGTAAAAATTGCAGTTTTTGATGTAAATTTGACACCATTCAGTGACATTTTGTTGGCGAAATTTATCATATCAAACTTTGGTATTTCATTTGATATAAACTTGGTGTGTTTAACCCATTAAAAATTTAAACTTATGAAACCAGTAGTTAGAAAACCAATAAATGATCCGATTTTATCATTCTTTGATGATTTCTTAACCAATCAATTAGCAAAAGTAGAAAACAATATTAAACATGTTGTTCCGGCTGTTAATATTAAAGAAAATGACAAAGAAGTTATAGTTGATGTGGCTGCACCGGGATTAACTAAAAAAGATTTTGAAATTAGTGTTGAAAATAACACTCTAACTATTTCTGCTCATAAAGAAGCCGAAAAAGTTGAAGAAGGTACAAACATTGTAAAAAAAGAATTTGATTTCGAAAATTTCCAAAGATCTTTTACATTACCGGAAGATATTTTTGATGTTGAAAATATTAAAGCCACTTATAAAAACGGCGTTTTAGAAATAATTGTACCTAAAAAAGAAGAAGAACAAAAGAAAGTTAAAAAAATCCAAGTATCATAATCGTGATAGTGGATTATATCAAACAGGGGGCGTTGCTAATGCAATGCCCCCTGTTACTTTTTAAGAATAAATCGTTATATTTTTTTGACATATTTTGTCAGGATAACTATTTGCTGGCCTTCTACTTTGCCTTCTATATGTTCCGCATTGTCATACACTAATGAAATACGACGTACAGCTGTTCCGCGCTTTGCTGTAAAACCACCTCCTGACACTTTCAAATCTTTAATTAACACAACTGAATCTCCGTTTTGTAAAACAGCGCCATTACTATCTTTATGAATTATAACTTCCTCTTTATTGCCCTCACCGGTTGCTTCTGCCCATGATTGCGCATCTTCATCTAGATATAACATATCCAACAAGTCTTGAGCCCATATGATGCCTTTGTGATTTAAACGCTGTAATAAACGCCATGCCATAACTTGTATTGCCGTAACTTCGCTCCACATACTATCATTTAAGCATCGCCAATGATTCTCGTCCATACTTTCAGGGGCATTTATTTGTGATGAACAGGTCTCACAAATCACAATATGATTTTCATTGTATGTTTCGGGTTCAACCACGTAAACTTGCAAGTTATGATCTTTACCACAAAGTTCACATACACCTTGACTGCGTTCTAATAATTTTTTATCTATTTTCATATAGTTGAATTTAACCAAATTTTAATTTTATCAACAATAACTTGAGCCAGTTTTTCCTTACTTTCCATAGTCCAACCGGCAATATGTGGCGTTAATATGACGTTATCGTAAGTAATTAATTTTTTAAAAACAGCAGGCAACTGATTATTTTCAAACATATTTTCAAAAGATGCTTTTTCAAATTCTAAAACATCTAAACCTGCTCCTAAAATTTTATTTCGGTCAATGGCTTCTACCAAAGATTTTGTATCTACTACTGTACCTCGTGCCGTGTTGATAAGCCAAAAAGGACTTTTAAAACGTTTGATAAAATCTGCATTTACCATTTTATTAGTCAAAGGTGTATGAGGTACATGCAGACTTAAAACTGTTGTTTTTTTAAATAACTCATCCAAGCTTACTTGTCGTGCATTTTTATCACCAACATCAGGTTTTATATCATAAGCCAAAACCTCTACATCAAAACCTCGTAATTTTTTGGCAAATGCTTTTCCCATATTACCATAACCAATAATACCCACGGTTTGTCCATCTAATTCTAAGCCTCTATTAGACTCTCGGTTCCAAATACCTTGGCGAACCTCATGATCTGCTTTGTTTATTTTATTAAATAAATTTAAAATTAATGCCAAAGTGTGTTCACCAACAGCATTTCGATTACCTTCCGGAGCATTAAAAAGAATAATGCCTTTTTGTTGTGCAAATTGCGTATCAATATTTTCTAAACCGGCTCCTACCCGACCAATAAATTTCAGATTAGTTGCTTTTTTTAAGAAGTTTTTGTCAATGGGAAAACGACTACGAATAATAATCCCGTCATAAGGTTTTATTATTTTTTCTATCTGTGTTTTATGAGACGTATAATCTTCATCTACCTCAAAACCTAGAGACAGCAAGCCTTGTTTGAGTAAAGGATGATTGGTATCTAAAAGAAGTACTTTCATAATAACTTACTGATCGCTAATGAATTATTTCTAAGAATTTAATTCTTTCCACAATAAATCTTTAAGCTTATCTAAATTTTTTCCGGTATAAGACGAAATAAAAATATGTGGAATATCTTTGGGAAGTTCCTTTTCAATTTCTTGTTCGAGCTCTTCATCGAGCAAATCAGATTTTGATATAGCGAGAACCCGTTTTTTATCTAACAACTCGGGGTTATATTTCTTAAGTTCGTTTAATAATATCTCATATTCTTTTTTAATATCATCAGCATCTGCGGGGATGAGGAATAACAAATTGGAATTACGTTCAATATGTCTTAAAAAATAATGGCCCAAACCTTTTCCTTCGGCAGCACCTTCAATAATACCGGGAATATCAGCCATCACAAAAGAACGGCCATCGCGGTAAGAGACAATACCCAGATTGGGTTTTAAGGTCGTAAAGGGGTAATCTGCAATTTTAGGTTTAGCAGCTGTTAGTTTACTAAGTAAAGTAGATTTACCGGCATTTGGAAATCCTACTAAACCGACATCAGCTAAGAGTTTTAATTCTAAGGTTAAATCTCGCTCTTGTCCCGGCAAACCGGGTTGTGCATAACGTGGCGTTTGATTAGTAGCTGTTTTAAAGTGCCAATTTCCTTTTCCGCCTTTGCCACCTTTAGCTACGATAAATTCTTGACCGTCTTCTGTTATTTCACCAAGAATTTCATTTGTATGAGTGTCTTTAATTACGGTGCCTAAGGGTACTTGAATATAAATATCTGCGCCGTCTTTTCCGGTAGAACGCTGTCCACTGCCATCACCACCTTTTTCAGCTTTAAAATGTTGTTTAAATTTTAAATGATATAAAGTCCAAAAATCTTTATTGCCTTTAATTATAATATGACCTCCTCGTCCTCCGTCGCCTCCATCAGGACCCCCTTTAGGAATATATTTTTCGCGACGCATATGAGCAGAGCCCTTACCACCTTTGCCTGATTTAACATGAATTTTAATATAATCGGTAAAGTTACCTTCGGTCATAATAAATAAGATGTGTTTATGATTCTCCTCGTAATTTGATACTATTAATCACATCTAAAAGTCTTTGGTTAACTTCGTCAATGTCACCAACACCATTGACTTCATGATATTTGTTTTGTTTTTTATAGTAATCTTTTACCGGTTCTGTTTTTTGATGATATAAATCTAACCGGTGTTTGATTGTTTTTTCATTATCATCTGTACGTCCACTGGTTTCTCCACGATTTAGTAAGCGCTTTATTAAACGTTCTTCCGGAACATCTAAGGCTATTAAAGCGTCAATTATCAGACCCTTTTCGGCCATTAATTTATCTAATGATTCTGCTTGTCTTACAGTACGAGGAAAACCGTCAAAAATGATTCCTTTCACTTTTGAATCTGAGATTATTTCTTTTATCATATCAATGGTTATTTCGTCAGGCACAAAATCACCTTTATCAATATATGCTTTGGCTTTTTGTCCTAATGGTGTTTTATTTTTGATATGATGTCTGAATAAATCGCCGGTTGCAATATAAGTAAGCCCTAATTTGTCTTTTAAGATTTTGGCTTGTGTACCTTTTCCTGCACCTGGAGGCCCAAATAGTATGAAATCAATCATTTTGTCTTTTTTTTCTTCTTTTAATTTATATATTATCGGTAAATTTCTTCCTAATTCGTCATAATCTAAACCATAACCTACAATAAATTCATTAGGAATTTCCATCCCTATAAAATCAATTGGTATATTTTTGGTATATGCATCCGGTTTAAAAAACAGGGTGGCAACTTTGAGATCTTGCGGTTCTTTTTTTGTTAATTCATCAATTATTTTGACCAGAGTATTACCTGTATCAACAATATCTTCTAAAATTACAACTTTTTTTCCTTTAATCAATTCAGCATCAATATCTACCAATATTTTCACTTTGCCGGTAGTTTGCGTGCCTTCATAAGATTTTAAACGATAAAATTCAAAAACTGCTTTTTTATTGTATTGTTTGGCCAGTTCTGCTGAAAAAATAAAGGCTCCTTTCAAAACAATTACAAAAACAATTTGGTCCTCTTGAGCATAAGATGCAATTTCAAACGATATTTTTTTTATGGCATCTGCAATTTGTTCCTTAGTAATATAAGGTTCAAAGGTTTTGTCATGAAGTTGTATTTCTTTCATTTTTATTTGGAAAATGCAAAAGTAAGCTTTATTTATAAACAATCAAAATTATAATTTAGCATAAAATTTACATTAATATAAATCATATTTGATAATTTGTTTTAAATCGTCATAAGATTTAAATGGCACAAAACGGCCATCTTTTATATAAGATACTTTACCGGTTTCTTCCGATACTACCAGAGCTACAGCGTCAGTGTTTTTGGTAATGCTTATTGCCGCGCGGTGTCTTAATCCATAAGTAGATGGTAAGCGTATTTCACCAGAAATAGGCAAAACTGTACGTGTTGCTGTTATTTTATTGCCTTCAATAATTACAGCACCATCATGAAGAGGCGAGTTTTTAAAAAAAATACTTTCAATGATAGGTTTATTAACTTCAATATTCATTGAATCACCGGTTTGCTTCAAAAAATCTAAATTAGAATTGCGTTTTAAAATGATTAAAGCTCCGGTTTTTGTTTTGGCTAAATCCTTAACGGCATCAACAATTGCATCTACATTAGTTTCGCTTGTAGCCATTTGTTTAAATCCTAATCGATTCATTAGTTTACCTGAAGGACTAAACTTTGTTGAGCCGATCATTAATAAAAAACGACGTATTTCTTGTTGAAAAACAATGATTAAAGCCAAAACGCCAACGCCTAAAAATTTGCCCAAAAACTCTGATAACAAGTTCATTTGCAAACTCTTAGTAAGTAACCAGATAAGATACAGTATTACAATGCCGATAAAAATATTAATAGCAACAGTGCCTTTAATAAGCTTATAAAAATAATATAAGAGCAGTGCTACTAAAAAAATATCGATAAAATCTAAAATTCGAAAATGAATAAAATCGAGCATTAGGATATATTTGGTGTAAATATAAAAATTTTTGGGCTGACAATAGTATTTTTT
>WGBX01000184.1 GCA_015494075.1 Flavobacteriaceae bacterium | reverse complement strand
GTATTTAAAAAAAACGTAATTTTATTTTTCGATAAAAAGACGTTTATATGAAATCAAATGCACCAAATGAGCGTAATAGAAATAAAGATTTGCAACAAGAAATTGAGATTGTTAAAAATAAATTGACAGAATTTTTAGAAGAAAACAATCAACGTAAAACCCCTGAACGCTATGCTATTTTAGAAGAAATTTATAAAATAGATGACCATTTTGACATTGATTTTTTACATAAACTCTTTAAAGAAAAACAATTTAGAGTCAGTAAGGCGACCATTTATAACACCTTAGAACTTTTACTGGAAGCCGGTTTGGTTAGAAAACACCAATTTGGAAAAATACAAGCTTTTTATGAAAAAAGTTATTTTAATAAAAACCATGATCATATTATCATGCTCGACGATTTTCAAATCATAGAGTTTTGTGATCCTCGAATAGACCAGATAAAAAAAGATTTTGAAGAAGCCATGGATATCGAGATCGATAATCACACTTTATATTTTTATGCCCGAAAGAAAAAAAATAATTAGAAATTTATAATGGAATTCCCTCAAAAAAAAGACAATCATATACCTCATCAAGCTCGCAATATCAGCTTGCCTCAAGCTAAAGTTCCACCTCAAGCTGTTGAGTTGGAAAAAGCCATCTTAGGCGCCATGATGATTGATAAACGTGGTGTAGATGAAGTTGTTGATTTACTTTTTGAAGAAGTGTTTTATTTACCTGAACACCGTGAGATATTTTCAGCAATAATTTCACTATTTGAAGAAGGAAAACCCATAGATATATATACCGTTACCGAAGCCTTACGGGCCCGTGGCTCCTTAAAACAAATAGGCGGAGAATATTATTTGATCACTTTATCTAATTTGGTTGCAACTGCTGCCCATATCGAATACCATGCTCGTATTGTATTACAAAAATATGTCAAACGCCAACTGATACAAATTTCCGGACAAATTATAGAAAAATCATATGATGAAACTGTTGATGTATTAGACCTTTTAGACAATGCCGAGCAAGAATTATTTAAAGTATCACAAGGAAGTCTAAAACGAGGAAGTGCCAAAATAGCTTCAGTAGTTACTGATGTAAAAGCACAACTTGAACAACTCGCAAAACAAGAAGGACTAAGTGGTATATCAACCGGCTTTCCATCCATTGATGATTATACTTCAGGATGGCAAGATGGCGAATTGATTATTATCGCTGCACGTCCCGGTATGGGAAAAACAGCTTTCGTATTGTCAATGGCACGTAATATGGCCGTAGATCATAAAGTCCCTGTGGCAATTTTTAACCTGGAAATGACTTCTGATCAATTAATAAAACGCCTTTTTTCTATCGAAACCGAAATTCCGGCAGAAAAATTCAGAAGTGGTAAACTTACTGATATGGAATGGAACTTGTTAAATAATAAAATGGACAAAATTGCCGATGCGCCTATTTATATTAATGACTCAAGTATGCTTTCCATTTTTGATTTACGTGCACAAGCACGTAGAATGAAATCACAATATGATATCGGTATAATCATTATTGATTATCTGCAGTTAATGACCGCACAAACCAATAATAAAAGTGGTAATAGAGAGCAAGAAATTTCAACCATCTCAAGAAATCTGAAATCCTTATCAAAAGAACTTAATATTCCGGTTATTGCTTTGTCCCAATTATCTCGAAAGGTTGAAGAACGCTCAGATAAATCGGGACATAAACGCCCTCAACTATCCGACTTGCGTGAATCAGGAGCTATAGAACAAGACGCTGACATTGTGAGTTTTATATACCGGCCTGAATATTATAATGTAGAACTCTGGGAAGATGATACGCCAACACAAAACCAAGCCGAATTTATCATTGCAAAACACCGTAATGGTAAAACAGGAAATATTCGTTTACGCTTTGACGGACAGTTTGGTCGTTTCTCAGAACTAAATACTTTAAGTGAAGAATTTACAATGGAATCACGCTTAAATGATGTCAGTCCAAATACTGATTTTAATCCGGATGATTTTAATCCTTATACACCCGGAACTCAAAACAATGAAGATTTACCCTTTTAAACATATCATTTTAAGCTTTGTTTTTATTTTCTTTTGGCAAACAACTCTTGCCAAATTTATTCTTATACCAATGGATGAAAATCAACACAATCATCTCAAAGCCTATGGTATTGTTTACAAAGCATTACAAAATCATATTAAGGTAAAATGGTTACTCAATTATAGAGGTGGAAGTTTTCTTATGCCTTTTGATCCGAAGCTCAAAGAAGAATGTCAAATTAGAAGTGTTGATTTTGAAATAATATCAGAAGATAAAGCTGCCGAAATTCTTAAAACGATAAATGCACCATCGAAAAATATGGAAGCTGTTACCTTAGAAAAAGCACCGAATATAGCCGTCTATTCACCCAAAGATAAAATGCCCTGGGATGATGCCGTAACTATGGTCTTAAAATATGCCGAAATACCTTATGATGTTGTATATGATGAAGACGTTTTAAACAACAAATTACTAAAATATGACTGGCTGCACTTGCACCACGAAGACTTTACGGGCCAATACGGCCGGTTTTATGGTGCATTTAAAACAGCGCCTTGGTACATAAAGCGCAAAGCAGAACTGGAAGCATTAGCACACAAATTAGGTTTTAAAAAAGTATCCCAACTTAAATTGGCTGTTGCTAAAAAAATAAAAGATTTTATTACAGGTGGCGGATTTATGTTTGCTATGTGTTCTGCAACAGACTCTTTTGACATAGCTTTAGCAGCAGATGGCGTTGATATATGCGAACCTATGTTTGATGGTGACCCATCTGAGCCGGCTTATCAAACCAAATTAGATTACAATAAAACCTTAGCTTTTACCGGTTTTGTTTTAGAACCAAATCCAATGGTATACGAATTTTCAAATATAGACACGACCACTAAACGTCACATTCCACGCGAAACAGATTATTTTGGATTAAACGATTTTTCGGCAAAATGGGACCCCGTGCCGACCATGCTTACCCAAAATCATACAATGATGATTAAAGGCTTTATGGGACAAACAACTGCTTTTGACCGTAAATTAATAAAACCAAATGTCATAATATTAGCCGAAAACAAATTAAACAGCGAAGCCAGGTATATACATGGCACCAAAGGTAAAGGCATGTTTACATTTTACGGAGGACACGATCCTGAAGATTACAGCCATCGTGTAGGCGATCCTAAAACCGAATTAGACCTCCATCCTACTTCACCAGGATATCGGTTAATTTTAAACAATGTTTTGTTTCCTGCTGCCAAAAGAAAACACAAAAAAACCTAAATATATGCTAGGACTAAAAGCCAATACGCCTAATGAATGGGCACAAATAGTTCTAAAAGACATGGAAAGCTTTTTAACAGATCATGCCTATAATGAAATCAAAGCTGCCCAATCAGCAATAGCTGTTATCAACCACAAACCCAACCATCAGTTATTTGTAAACACAATGTCTGCTCTAGCCATTGAAGAAATGCAACATTTTGAAAGTGTTTATGAGCACATACAAAAATTAGGACTGAAATTAGGCCAAGAAAGTCAAAACGACTATGCCATGCAATTGCGAAAATTTTTTCCTAAAACTAAAGACCCTAAACAAAAATTAATTCAAAAACTTTTGTTGTCATCTCTAATGGAAGCGAGAAGTTGTGAGCGATTTAGTGTCTTAATTCCTGTTTTAAACAATCAATATCCTGATTTAGCAACCTTTTATAAAGAATTATTTGAAAGCGAAGCAAGACATTACCGCGTTTTCTTAGAATTTGCGCGTCAATTTGATGAGGTTGAAACTGTCAACCGTCAATGGCAGGCTCTTTTATCATATGAGGCTGAACTGATCAAAGGACTAGATCATAAAGCATTAGTGCATGGATAAAAAACTTACCATAAACATTTTTGGCGGAGGTCATGTAGCCACACATTTGGCCCGTGAAATTTTAAGTCACCCACAACTGCAACTTAACCAAATTTATAACCGACATTTGCCGGCAATACAAGAGTTTTCTGATAACACCCATATTACAAATAGCCTATCGCAAATAAAGAAGGCCGATATATTTATTTTAGCTATTTCAGATGCTGCCATCGAAGATTTTTCAAATAAATTAAGCTGGTTTGATACGTTAGTCGTTCATACAGCAGGAAGTTTGCCTATGTCCAAACTTAAAACAAAACGTAAAGGTGTTTTCTACCCTTTTCAAAGTTTTACCAAAACAAAAAAACAAATAAATTTTAAAGAGATACCTATTCTAATTGAAGCTAGTAAAACTAATGATCTGAATTTATTAGCCCAATTAGGTCATTTATTATCTAATAAAGTGATTATAGCTGACTCTAAAAAACGTCAAGCTTTACATATTGCCGGAGTTTTTGCTGCAAATTTTGTCAATCATTTATACACACAAGCTTATAATATACTTAAAAGTAATAATTTGCCTTTTGACCTATTACATCCTCTTATATTGGAAGTCGCACAAAAAGTGCAACAAATGCCGCCACAAGAAGCACAAACAGGACCTGCTGCCAGAAATGACCAAAAAATAATTGATAAACATTTAACTTTTTTGAATACTGATAATCAAAATAAAATTTATAAATTGCTAACGGAAAGTATTCGTAAAGAAAAAAATCATGGATAATTATATAACTGACAAAGTATATGAAAATATAAACTTTACCCAACAAAAACTCCTCGAAGGAGAGTATGAAAAATGTCGTTTTGTTAATTGCCAATTTAACAACTTAGATTTAAGTAATTACAGTTTTATAGACTGTGAATTTGTTAATTGTGACCTGAGTATGGTAGTCTTCGATCATACAAGTCTACAAAAAGTTTTATTTAAATCTACCAAATTGACGGGCGTTTCATTCGAAAAATGCAATCCATTTTTATTGGATATAAAATTTGAACAATGTCGCTTAAATTTGGCTTCATTGGCCAATTTGAATATTCCGAGAACACATTTTTTAAACTGTCAAATGATTGAAACTAATTTAACAGGCGCTTTTCTCCGCAATGCCATTTTTGAAAATTGTGATTTAGAAAATGCCATTTTTTTCAAAACCGACTTAACAGAATCTGATTTTACTTCTGCTAAAAATTACAGTATTGATCCTGAAAATAACATCATTAAACAAGCCCGCTTTAGTTTTCCGGCCTGCAAAGGCTTACTAGCCAAATATGATATTTACATCGAATCTTAATAAATTAATTTGTGTACTAATAAAATATAGATGAAAAACAATCTTGACAATTCTTATAAAAAAAAATTAAATCATATAACTTGTTTCATTTTTGACATTGATGGGGTTTTAACTGACGGTAAAGTATATATTACTACTACCGGTGATTTGATGCGAAGTATGCATACAAAAGATGGCTTTGCCATAAAAACCGCTTTAAAAAAAGGCTATCGTGTCGCTATCATCTCAGGGGCAAGAGACCATAACGTTATAACCCGTTTACAATATTTGGGTATAGAAGATATCTTTATAAATGTTGAAAATAAATTGCCTGTTTACGAAAATTACATTTTAGAAAATAATCTAAAGCCCAGTGAAGTTTTATATATGGGTGATGATATTCCGGATATTCCGGTTTTACAAAAAGTAGGGCTTTCGGCTGCACCAAGAGATGCTGTACAAGAAGTATTGGATACAGTAGATTATATCTCCTTGAAAAATGGTGGTGAAACCTGTGTTCGTGATGTCATAGAACAAGTCTTGCGCGTACAAGAAAAATGGGTTTTCAATTTAGAAAAAAATGATATTTCAGCTAACTAAGTTTTTAAAAATTATCCGTTGGAAAAATTTAAGTATTTATCTAATTCTGGAAATACTGTTGTATTTTGTGCTTTTTGAAAAAAAATTTAACATTAAAGACGGCTGGTTATTTTTGGTTTTATCAATGCTGTTTTTCAGCATATTCGGTAATATTCAAAATAACATTTTAGATTATGATTTAGATAAATATAAACAAAAATTTACTGATTTTAATCGCAAAGCTTATTTATTTTGGTCATTTATTTTTGGTTTTTTAGGAAGTTTTTTAGGTTTAATGGCTTTTTGCATAACGCTTAACTCACAAATTTTTTATACTATATTTATTGTACCTTTTTCTATTATTATTTATAATTACTACTTAAAAAGATGTCCATTACTAGGCAATATTCTTATAGCAATTGCCATTAGTTTGGCAATTTATATTCCTATTGCTTTATCTAAAGGTTTTGATACTACTAATCAATATTTCAGGTTTTTATTAATTATGAGTACGCTATTAAACTTATTAAGAGAACTTGCTAAAGATATGGAAGATGCGCAAGTAGATAAAAAATTTAATTTTAAAACCTTACCTGTTATAAATCTGAAACTGAGCAAAAACCTTTTATTGGTTTTATCACTTGTTACATGGTTGGTTATGTTTTCTTATCTTGATATTTTTAAGGATGTTTATTTTTATAGTTTACTCATTATTAGTTTTCTCATATTATCATACAGTTTAATCAAAGTCTATAAAGACGAATTTGAACCGGCAACTAAAGCTTTGAAACTATTAATGCTTATTGGCATATTCAGCATATTTTTTATTTAAAAATGACTAAAAAATCAATAATCTTGCCACCTGAGTTTTTTAAAGAATACACCCCAAGGCTTGCTCAAAATCTTTTGGGAAAAGTTTTATATAGACAGCAAGATTCTTTATTATTTAGAGCCATTATATCTGAAACAGAGGCTTATCATGGTCCGGAAGATTTAGCGTGTCATTGCAGTAAAGGTTATACACCACGCACTAAAATTATGTACAAAGAAGCCGGCCATATCTATGTTTATTTAATTTACGGTATGTATTACATGTTAAACTTTGTTACAATGGAGAAAAATTTTCCGGCGGCTGTATTAGTCCGAGGAATTAAAAATTTGCAAGTTAGCTATAACCATGGTAAAAGTTTTGAACCAGTAGCAGCCCCAACCAACGGCCCCGGAAAACTTACCAAACAATTAAAACTTGACAAATCATTAAATGGTCTTAAATTGCATCGTAAAAATGGTTTATGGGTAGCTAATGAACAGATAAAAATTTATAAAAATCAGATTCAAAACGGACCACGTATCGGTGTTAATTATGCCAAAGAGTGGGCAAAAAAACCTTGGCGCTATTGGATTTAAATATAAAAAGCCGCATTAGTTGCGGCTTTTTATATTATAATGCTTATCTCTATTAATTTGCTTTATTACCTTCTTCCATTAATTTATTAAATTGATCTAATTTAGGCATCAAAATAACTTCTGTACGTCTATTCATACTTCTACCCTCGGGGGTGTCATTAGATACTTTTGGACGCCATTGTCCATGGCCACCGGCAGTTAATCGCGCCGGATCAACACCAAATTCATTCTGTAACTTACGAGCTATTGCCGTAGCACGTAAAGCACTCAAGTCCCAGTTATCTTTTATACATTTAGTATAAATCGGTACATTATCGGTATGACCTTCGATTAAAACCTCATAATCTTTATAGTCATTTATAATCTTAGCTAACTTAAACAATACGCTGTCAGCTTTTTGGCTTACCTGCGTACGGCCCGATTTAAACATCATTTTATCAGACAAAGAAATAAATACGACACCTTTTTTGACTTTAACATCCAAATCTTTAGTATCAACATCCTTTAATGAGCGTGTAATACGACTACTCAATACTTTATTTAATGAATCTTTCTTTTTATTTTCAACAATTAACATCCGAATATATTTATTGGATTTATTAATTTCATCCAATAATTTACTAATATTTACATTCCCTTGTTGATTCATATTTACACACCGGTCTAATGCTTCTTGTAAAGTCTTATTATTATCTTTTAAAGCTTCTACCTGCGTTTTTAAACTTTCTTGTTGTGTTGTACATTTGTAATACTTATCTTTATATTCACGCAAATATTGCTCTGTTTCTGCTTTGCCTTCTTTTAATTGGTTGTATTTTTTCTTACTCACACAAGAGGTTGACAACATACTAATGGCAATTACTATTAAGAATATTTTTTTCATAAGACATCTATTTTTGTTTTTTTGTAAAATTATTAAAATTATTTGTAATAAGAAACGATTTGAATCGTATTTTATTATAAATTTAACCCTCCTATAAACTGATTTTATGCTTAAAATTATATACGAAAATATTCTAATAGCTTTTGAAGCCATCAAGTCACAAAAAGTACGAGCTATTATTACCTTGCTAATCATAGCTTTCGGAATTATGGCTTTGGTAGGCACTTTAACAGTTGTGAAGGGTATTGATAATAATTTTTCAGCTAGTCTCAAAAGTTTAGGGTCAAACAAGTTTTCATTTAAACGTTATGAAAATGTATTTATACAAAAAGGGAGACACCGTCAAAATCATCAAACTATCAATCCGCCTATCAGCTATAGAAATGCCATAGATTTTAAAACACGCTTTAATGATCCCGCAGCTTTGGTGTCTTTATCATTTGTGCCTGTTGTTAATGCTGAAATAAAAAATACGAAAACCAAATCTGATCCTAAATACACAATCA
The DNA here is from genome assembly GCA_015494075.1 of Flavobacteriaceae bacterium. Lineage (GTDB taxonomy): Bacteria > Bacteroidota > Bacteroidia > Flavobacteriales > Flavobacteriaceae > WGBX01. The sequence goes on along the minus strand of WGBX01000184.1, from coordinate 18,847 downwards.
TAGGAGTTGATGAAAATTATCTGCCGGTCAATTCTTATGAAATTGCACAAGGTCGTAAATTTTCTAACAAAGATATTATTGACAACCATCATTTTGCTATTATTGGTAAAGATTTACAAAAAGAACTTTTTGACAAAAACAATCCCCTTCAAAAACAAATTATCATAAATGGCAATCGTTTTACAATTATTGGGATTTTAAAACCCAAACAATCTACTTTTAGTGGTAGTCAAAACAACCGCATTTTAATTCCATTGAATATTGCACGAAGTATTTTTCCAAATACCAATGACAATTACACAATCAATGTAGCCGTAAAAAACAAAGAGCAATATGAAAGCATTGTTGCCAAAGCCATAGCGGTTATGCGTAATATTCGCAAATTAAAGCCATCACAACCTAACAATTTCGGTTTAAATAGAAGTGATAAATTAGCTGCCGAATTAAACAAAGTTAGTCATAGTTTAACCATTTTTGCCTTTATAATAGGACTGATAACTATTTTGGGTTCTTCTATTGCTTTAATGAATATTATGTTAGTTTCCGTTACGGAACGCACACGCGAAATAGGTGTTAGAAAAGCCCTGGGGGCCAATAGAATTTTAATAATGTTACAATTTTTTATTGAAACTATGGTCATAACACTATTGGGAGGTATTATAGGAATTATTTTTGGCTTACTAATAGGTTTTGGTGTTTCAAAATTAATGAAAGTTCCTTTTTCAATGCCATGGAATGCCATAGAAATGGCTTTTCTGGTTATTTTTATTGTAGCAATAATTTCAGGACTCTATCCGGCCTACAAGGCTGCAAAGTTAGATCCAATACAAGCTTTAAGATATGAATAAAACACAATGGCTAGATATATTTATTAGCAACAACATTGCAAACTGTAATATTATCGACATCCCTAAAATTAAGGACACTCGAGGCAACTTGGCAGTTATCGAAAACCGGATTTTACCCTTTAAAATACAACGTGTATATTATTTATTTGATGTGCCGGCAGGTGCCTATCGTGGTGGACATGCTCATAAAGTACAAGTAGAAATATTAATAGCCATAAGTGGTAGTTTTGAAGTATTATTAGATGATGGAAAGGTCAAAAAGAAAATATTACTAAACCGCCCGGATCGCGGGCTTATAATTCCGGCAGGTATTTGGCGCGAACTTCAAGATTTTTCACAAGGCAGTGTTTGTCTGGTTTTAAATTCGCAAGCTTTTGATGAAAATGACTACATCAGACAATATAATCGCTTCATAGCCATAAAAACACTCACTAAGTCTTAATGTTTTAAAAGCAATAGTTTGAAATATCAAGTCTATTTATTATTTTTAAACCCATTTTAAAGGAAAAAAATACATGAACCTTAAATTTAATAAAAACGAAGATTATAATAAATTAAAATGGGCAGAGGTCCAACAAAAATTAAATAAAATAGCCTTAGGCGGCGGAAAAAAAAGAATTGAAAAAGAACATGCAAAAGGAAAACTCACAGCCAGAGAACGCATTGATTACCTATTGGACTCTGATAAAAATCAAATAGAAATCGGTGCATTTGCTGGCTATGAAATGTATGAAGACCATGGTGGCTGTCCGGCTGCCGGCGTAATTGTCAAAATAGGCTATATAAATGGTCGTCAAGTCATTGTGGTTGCCAATGATGCAACTGTTAAGGCAGGTGCTTGGTTTCCAATCACAGGCAAAAAAAATCTCAGAGCACAAGAAATAGCCATTGAAAATAATTTGCCCATTATTTATTTAGTAGACTCTGCTGGTATTTATTTGCCGCTTCAAGATGAGATTTTTGCTGACAAAGAACACTTTGGGCGTATTTTTAGAAACAATGCTATAATGAGTAGCAAAGGCATTATCCAAATAGCTGCTATTATGGGAAGTTGTGTTGCTGGTGGTGCCTACTTACCTATTATGAGCGATGAAAGTCTTATTGTAGATAAAACCGGCAGTATTTTTTTAGCCGGCAGTTATTTGGTAAAGGCTGCTATCGGGGAAGATATTGATAATGAAACCCTAGGTGGCGCTACTACACAAACTGCCATTTCCGGTGTCGTTGATCATAAAGCTCAAAACGATCAAGATGCATTAAATAAGATAAAAAATATATTTAACAAAATAGGAACCTTTGAAAAAGCCGGATTTAACAGGGCAATCCCTAAAGAACCGGCCAAAAATCCTAATGAAATTTTTGGAATATTACCGGCTTCCAGACAAGAACCTTATGATATGTATGATATTATTGACAGATTGGTCGATGCTGACAGTTTTGATGAATACAAAGCTGATTATGGTAAAACACTTATTACCGGATATGCCCGCATTGATGGTTGGGCAGTCGGTATTGTTGCTAACCAAAGAAAAATTGTTAAAAATGCCAAAGGTGAAATGCAATTTGGCGGTGTTATATATTCTGATTCTGCCGATAAGGCTGCCCGCTTTGTTATGAATTGCAATCAGAAAAAAATTCCATTGGTATTCTTACAAGATGTGACAGGATTTATGGTAGGAAGTCGTTCAGAACATGGAGGCATCATAAAAGATGGTGCAAAAATGGTTAGTGCTGTCAGTACTTCGGTCGTGCCAAAATTTACGATAGTCATTGGCAATTCATATGGCGCCGGTAATTATGCTATGAATGGACGAGCCTATGACCCGCGTTTAATGTTAGCTTGGCCTACAAGTGAAATTGCTGTAATGAGTGGTGCAGCAGCATCAAAAGTACTTTTACAGATTGAAGAAGCAAGACTGAAAAAACAAGGCGAAAAAATTACTCCGGAAAAGGAACAAAATCTGTTAAATAATATTCAAACTAAATATAATAGGCAAATTTCACCTTATTATGCTGCTGCAAGATTATGGACTGATGCAATTATTAACCCGCTAGAAACACGAAAATGGTTAAGCATAGGTATAGAAATGGCTAATCATAAACCCATTACCGATCGTTATAATGTTGGTGCTATACAAACCTAATATGGTAATATATCCAAAATTATTTCTTAATTTTTCTTGTTAAAAACAGTAGCATTAGCTTGCGCGGTCGGCAATATCAAAATATCTGCAATGTTAACATGCGGCGGACGTGTTGCCATATAGGCCACAGCATCGGCAATATCTTCAGGTTTTAATGGTGTATAACCGGCATAAACTTTTTTGTTAGCCTCAGGGTCTTTCAGCCTTACAATAGAAAATTCAGTTTCGACAGCACCCGGTGACACACTGCCTACTTTTATATTATAAGGATTAAAGTCTATACGCATAGCTTTGGTCAAGGCTTCAACAGCATGCTTTGTAGCACAATAAACAGCGCCCTTAGCATAAGCTTCCTTGCCTGCTATTGAACTTACATTTATAATATGACCGGCTTGTCTATTAATCATCTGAGGAGCCACAATCTTGGTTACATAAAGCAAGCCTTTGATATTGGTATCAATCATTTGCTCCCAGTCATCAATAAGGTTTTCGTGTAAAGGTTCCAGACCTGCAGCCAAACCGGCATTATTAATCAATACATCAATTTGCTGCCAATCTAATGGTAATGCTTTAAAAGCTGCATCAACTTGATGCCGGTCACGAATATCAAATTGCATTGCATAACAATCTGGTAACGCTTGACAAATGGATTGTAAACGAGCTTTACGTCGCCCTGTTATTATAATTCGAAATCCTTTATCAGCTAGTATTTTGGCTGTTGCTTTTCCGATACCAGAAGTAGCACCGGTTACTAAGGCAGTTTTTTTCATATAAATTTGCTTTTATTTTCTACAAATTTATAAAATTATAACGGACTATTTATCTAACTCAGATAAGTTATTAGAGAGAGAATTTATTATTTTTCGGGAGGAAAATTTTTTAATAATGTTCTTATTGCATTCTTAAATTGGCGATAATCATTTCCTGATAAATTTAAATACTGACTTCCTGACCACACGACTTTTTTGTGCTTCATATCAATAATATCAATAAATAATGTTCCTTCTTTAGATTTAATAACATCGGCTTGTGTATAGTAAGGAGAGTAATAGCGAGGATAAACATCTACACGGTCATGCAAATTAGTAAAAACATTAATAACTAAATCAGGATGCGAGGAGCGTGAAAAGCCTTTGTTTAACAAAACTTCTGAAATGGTATGAACTATAAATTTTTTTTTCTTGGGCGGCACACGCAATTTTTCTAAACCTTTTTTATAAAAGGCATAAGTTTTATATTGCTTAAAATCGATAGAATGATCATATGCAATTTTAGTTGATGAACAACCGGTTAAAAATAAAACAAATACAAATAAAGACAAAATCCCGAATTTAACTTTCATGATAATTTTTTTTTAAATATCCCTCAAAAATCATTCCAAGAAACTTGTCTTTATGCTAACCATAAAAACACAGTCGGCCTTTTGTGTAAATCAACTACTTGTTTTGTCCATTCTTTCACCTGCAAAGTTTTTATAAATTCTGTGGGTAATGTCAAGTCGCTAGCAATACAAAGGTGAGTTTCCGGATGTAAAAATTTTATAAGGCTTTGTAAAAGTTTATGATTTCTGTAAGGTGTTTCAATACAGATTTTAGTGCAATTATTTTTTGCTGAGAGTCGCTCTAAATATCTAATTTGGCGTTTTAAAGCATCTGATTCTTTGGGGAGATAGCCTTCAAAAGAAAATTTTTGGCCATTCAAACCCGATGCCATTAAAGCCAATAATAAAGATGATGGGCCCACCAAAGGTTTGACAGGTATATTTTTTTTATGTGCTAAAGCAACCACCAAACTTCCCGGGTCGGCAATAGCCGGTAAACCTGCTTCTGAAAGCAAACCAATATCTTGACCTGTTAATAATCCTGCTGTAAATTCATTCAAATTAGCCGATTTATTATGTTTATCCAATTGGTAAATACGTAATTCCGCTTGATTTTTCTCCGGACAAATTTGTTTTATAAAACGGCGGGCGGTTTTTTCATTTTCTACAATAAATGTATTCAAATTTAAAATTACATCTCTCACTATTTCAGGAAAAATATCTCTAAAACTTGCCTGTCCTAGTGGCGCTGGTATTAAAAATAAGGTGCCTTTTTTCAATTTTGTATTTTTTTGGCAATAGCCGTTGTTGCTTTATCAAGCATCTCATAGACTAATTGTGCTGCACTTTGACCTTTTTGATAAGAATCAGGCACTTCTATATCTTCATCCGGAAAAATTTCGTTTAAAATTAACGTAACTTTTTCCATATCTTTTACATTTCTGGCTTTTTTTTCGATCAATTCTTTATTGAGATGATCCATAATATAAATTTTATCAAACTTATCAAAATCGGCTACTTCAAAGGCTCTAGCTCTCAAACCGGAAATATCCAGGCCGTTTGCGGCTGCAATTTGTATGGAAGATAAGCAAGGTGGTTCTCCTAAATGATAGCTATCTAATCCCGCAGAATCTACTTCTATTTTATTAGGGTCGACTTTAGTTCTTAACAAGGCTTCGGCTAAAGGCGAACGGCATATATTACCTAAACAAACCATTAAAATTTTTTGTTTGGAAGACATAATTTGTGTTTAAAATAAGTGAAATTTGAAAAATATTTTAGCAAAGGTAAGCAATTATAAAGAAAATTTAACTTCGAGATCTTTATAATATTTATTAAAGTCTTTATCAACTTTTTTTAATCCGTCAATGGTTTTACAAGCATGTAAAACTGTGGCATGGTTACGATTACCTATACTTTTACCAATTTCAGCATAAGGCTTATTTGTTATTTTTTTGGCAAAATACATTGCGAACTGACGAGCCTGTACAATTTCTCTTTTACGTGATTTAGATTGGATGGCTTCTACGTCAATATTAAAATATTTGGCAACAATTTCTTTTATCATGTTGATAGAATAAATCTTTTTGGTATGCTTGACATAATTTTGGATAATCTCTTTAGTCAATTCCAAATTTATTTCTCTACGATCAAAAGAAGCATGCGCAATTAATGAAATAATGATACCTTCTAACTCACGAATATTAGTTTTGATACTTTGTGCAATAAACTCAATTACATTATCAGGTAGTTTTACACCATCGGCATATAATTTATTGAGAATAATTTTTTTTCTTGTTTCGTAATCAGGCTTTTGTAACTCTGCCGACAACCCCCATTTAAAACGTGATAACAATCGTTGTTCGATATCTTGCATATCAACCGGCGTTTTATCAGCTGTCAATATAATTTGCTTCTTATTTTGGTGTAAATGATTAAAAATATGAAAAAACACATCCTGTGTTCCCGGTTTGCCTGACAAAAATTGAATATCATCTACAATCAAAACATCAATCATTTGATAAAAATGTATGAAATCGTTACGATTATTTCGTTGTGTAGCTGTTGTATATTGTTGAATGAATTTTTCGGTTGAAACATATAATACCGTTTTGTCTGGAAACTGACTTTTAACTTCAACACCAACAGCATTGGCCAAATGAGTTTTGCCTAATCCCACATCACCATAAATCAATAATGGGTTAAAAGATGTGCCGCCCGGCTTTTTAGAAACAGCCATAGCAGCATTTCTGGCTAACCTGTTAGAATTTCCTTCCACAAAATTATCAAAAGTATAATGCGGATTTAGCTGCGAATCGATGTGTATTTTTTTTATACCCGGAAAAGCAAAAGGATTTTTAATTTCGGGCGCAAAACTTTTGGTCGTTTTCTTATTTCGAGTTTCAACTTTGGGTCTGTTAGCACTGGGAAGATCCATTAAATGTGCATCATTCTTAGCAGGATCACTACTCATTTTGATGCTATAAATCAATTTAGCATCAGGACCGATATATTTGGTTAAAGCAATTTTTAAAAGCTGTAAATAGTGTTCCTCAATCCACTCGTAAAAAAACTTACTCGGGACTTGAATTTTTAAAATATTCTCTTTTAAATCAATAGGAGCCAAAGGTTTGAACCAAGTCTCAAACGCCGTTTCATCAACGTTATCTTTTATAAAGGCAAGACATTTATTCCAAGTGTTAATTGCTTGATTCATAAATAGTTATTAGGTTAACGACAAAAAAAAATTATTTTTCTTCCTTTTTTGTAGATGCAAATTTGGAATAAAATTTTCGATAAAAAAAATTTTTTTAGCTTGTTTTTTAATAAAATTTTAACTATTATCTAAGTCGCAATAAAAAGCCCGATTTTAAAAAAAATTATCATACATTTGTGTAGAATTATTTAAGATAATGTAAAGAAAAAAAATGGCAACAAAAGTACATAAATTAAATTTTAAGACCCGTTATGCCGAAACAGACCAAATGGGGTATATTCATCATAGTATTTATGCACAATATTTTGAAATGGGGCGTCTGGAATTGATGAATGAAATCGGGATTTCATATAAACAAATGGAAAAAGACGGATTTATTTTACCTGTTTATACTTTAAACACCAAATATATAACACCTATTACTTTTGATGAAACTATCAGGCTACACACCTTTGTAAAATACCTTAAAGGAGTCCGTTTATGTTTTGGATATGAAATTTATAACGAAGCCGGTCAAAAAACTACTGAGGGCGAAGTCGTTTTAGTTTTTGCCGGAGCCAATGGTAAACCTATCAGACCGCCAAAAGAATTTGCAGATAAAATAAAAAGCATTTTATAAAAAACATATATAATGAGAACCAAACTTAGTGTTAATATTAACAAAATAGCCACTTTACGTAATGCTCGTGGTGGAGATTATCCTAATGTAATCGATTTTGCCCAAAAAGCACAAATATTTGGCGCTGATGGCATCACCATACATCCACGACCTGATGAAAGACATATACGCTATAATGACGCACGTGCTTTACGACCGGTTGTCAATACAGAATTTAATATTGAAGGAAACCCTATTGATAAATTTATAAATTTAGTTCTGGAAGTTAAACCCGATCAAGTTACTTTGGTACCTGACGATCCTAATCAACTCACTTCTGATCATGGGTGGGATACCATAAAACATAAAAATTATCTTATAGAAATTATTAAAGTATTTAAAGAGGCTGGCATTCGTACTTCCATCTTTGTAGATCCTGATTTAAAGATGGTAGAAGGTGCTGCTCAAACCGGAACGGACCGGATAGAACTTTATACCGAATCATATGCATCAGAATATGCAAAAGGTCATAAAGAAATTGTGAAGCCTTTTGCAAAAGCAGCTGTTTTGGCTCACCAATTAGGTATGGGAATTAATGCCGGCCATGATTTAAATTTAGAAAATATCGCTTATTTTAAACAAAATATTCCTTATTTAGATGAGGTATCTATTGGCCATGCCTTAGTAGTAGAATCCTTAATTTACGGTATGGAAAATGTAATCCGAATGTATCAACAAAAACTGCAATAAATATTTTATGAATCAAATGTTGCATGCTAAAATTCTGGGTGACGGCAATGCCTTAATTATTTTGCATGGCTTATTAGGAATGGGTGATAACTGGATTACTTTAGGGCGCAAATTTGCCAATAAAGGATTTCAAGTACATTTAATAGACCAAAGAAATCATGGCAAAAGTTTTCATGATGATGAAATGAATTATGAAGTGATGGTCGAAGATCTACATCATTATCTTTCAGAAAACAAGCTAACAAACATTTCATTATTGGGACATTCTATGGGTGGAAAAACAGCCATGAATTTTGCTTTAAAATATCCTGACCTGGTAAAAAAAATGATTATAGTTGATATTGCGCCCAAATATTATCCGCCACATCATCTTTTTATTTTTGAAGCAATTGAAAAATTGGATTTATCAATACCGAGACGTCGTCAAGAACTTGAGAAGAATTTAAGTCAATATATTGAATCATCACAAATCAGACAATTTATTTTAAAAAATTTGGGGCGAAAAAGTGACGGAACTTTTTATTGGAAACCAAATATCTCTGTTTTAAAACAATCGTTATCAGATTTAGGACAGGCTTTGCCCCCCATGAGTAGCATCCCTACTGATACACTTTTTATCAAAGGTGCCGATTCGCCCTATATTTTAAAAGAAGACCTTTCACTTATCCATGCGCATTTCCCTAAAGCTGACATAACTACTATTACAAACAGCGGACACTGGGTCCATGCACAACAACCAAAAGATTTTTTTCAATCAAGTGTAAATTTCTTAAATAGAATCTACTGATTTCGTAAAAATCAACAATTTAAATTAAAGATGTATAATTAAAATACATTTTATGACTCAAAAACTTGTTTAAAGTTTCAAAATGACTTACTTTTATGGACAAATTAACTTAAACTTAACAACTATGAAAAAAATATTAATTGCATTAGTATTTCTATCCTTTGGCAGCATGTATGCCGGGGGTTACCGTGTCGCCTTACAAGGACAGCGAATGCTGGGGATGGCACATGCGGGCCTCTCGGTCTTTGAAAATGCAGAAACTGCTTTTTTTAATCCTGCCGGTATCGCATTTTTAGATAAGCGCTTATCTGTTTCTTTTGGTGCAAGTGGCATTATGTCAAGTGTGAAATTTCAAAATTCACAATATAATTGGGCATATGAAACAGATAATCCTCTGGGCACACCTATCTATTTATATATAGCTTATCAGTCAACAGACAATGTTAGTTTGGGCTTGGCTATTTATACACCATTTGGAAGTTCGACTGTTTGGAATCAATGGGCAGGCTCTGACATAGTCAATGATATATCAATGGAAGTTTTTTATGTACAACCCTCATTAACCTATAAATTTTCTGATGTATTCAGCATGTCAGCTTCATTGATTATGGCATACGGGAGCGTAACTTATAACAAAGATATCAACCGTTATTTAACCGATGAGGAAGGAAACAAAACAAATGCACAAATTGATTCGGGTGTTACAGGCTCGGCAGGTTACGACCTTAGCTTGGCTTTTAAGCCCTCAGACAATTTTTCTTTTGGTGTTAACTACCGTTCAAAAGTAATAATAGATGCTAAATATGGTAAAGCGGAATTTAATAATGTTCCGGGATTTCTATCTCAAACATTAACAACCACCGGTTTTTCAGCAGAATTACCCATGCCGGCAGAGTTAGGTATTGGCATGTCATTTAAACCTATGAAAAAATTATTATTTGCTGTTGATTATAATTATACATATTGGAATGTTTATAAAGAATTGCGAATAGAATTTAAAAACGGATTACCTCCGAGTGTTGCAAATAAAAGCTACCAAAACACCTCTACTATACGATTGGGTGCTGAATATCAAATAAATGATAAAATGTTTGTTCGTGGTGGCTATTATTATGATCAATCGCCTTTGACTGAGGGCCATTTTTCACCTGAAACACCTAGTTTAGATACAAATAACTACACATTTGGATTTGGTTATCAAATGAAAAAATGGGCTATTGATTTATCCTTACTTTATGTAGATGGCATAGAAAGAACAGATTATACCATGGTTCTTGATGAGGGTACTGCACACAGATTTGGTGGCACTTATGTAAGTAATGCTATTATTCCAGGTATCGGTTTTACTTATTCAATCAACTAGTTTAAAAAAATTAAAATCATGAAAAAAATATTATATATCTTAACAGGTTTATTCGTGGCTTCGAGTTTTATGGCTTGCGAACCGGAATTTTCAAACCCTATTGGTGAAGGCACCTATTCAAGCGGCACAGCCGACTTTAGTAACTATGTAGCTGTTGGCAATTCATTAACAGCAGGTTATACCAACGGCACTCTTTACAAAAGTAGTCAAGAAAATTCTTTTCCTGCTATTTTAGCCAAACAAATGGCATTAGCCGGTGGCGGTAATTTTACGCAGCCTTATTTAGATGATGACACTAATAATGTCGGTGGTATGGTAATGGGGGGTGCCACAATTATTTTACCAACAAAACTCATAATAAACGCGGCTGCCGGCGCACCTGAACGAATCAATAAAATGCCAACCATTGAATTGACTAATCTTCATCCGGGCCCTTATAATAATATGGGCGTTCCGGGTGCTAAAGTATTTCATCTTTTATCTCCGGGTTATGGAAATATCTCAAATGTACTTTTAGGAAAAGCCAATCCGTATTTTGTGCGAATGGCTTCCGAACCAGACAAAACCGTAATTGGAGATGCAGTAGCTCAAAATCCTACGTTTTTCACATTATGGATTGGTGCCAATGATGTCTTAAGTTACGCTACTAGTGGCGGTGCAGGTGTTGACCAAAACGAAACCAACAACATAGATCCTACTACTTACGGCCCCGATGATATTACTAATGTAAATGTATTTGGTGATGCCTATAGTCAAATTGTTAATTCTTTAACAGCCCAAGGTGCCAAAGGTGTTGTCGCCAACATTCCTGATGTAGCTTCACTACCTTATTTTACCACTATACCTTATAATCCTATACCTATTGCCACCAGTGGGGAAGCAGATGCTCTTAATGCAGCTTATGCTAATTATAATGGCGGTATCCAACAAGCTTTAGCTAATGGCTTGATTGATCAAGATGAAGCAGACGAACGCACTATTCAATTCCAAATAGGTGCCAATGCCTTAGTTATGGAAGATGAATTTTTGACCGATTTAAGTGCATTAGGTTTACCCTCTATCCGGCAAGCAACTGCTGAGGATTTGGTTGTACTACCCGCAAAATCTGTAATTGGCATCACACCTGATCCGACACACCCTGAATTAGTGATGGGTGTAACTATTCCACTTATAGATATGTGGATTTTGTCAAAATATGAGGTTTTGCAAGTACGTAATGCAACAGAAGGTTTTAACCAAATAATTAGCAACATTGCAGCTGATAAAGGATTGCCTGTTGCAGACATGGCTACATTAATGAATGATATGAAGCAAGGATTAGTAGTTGAAGATGGTTCTATTTATACGGCTGATTATTTTAATGGCAGTAATTTGGATAATCTTACTTTCGGATTAGATGGTGTGCATCCTACAAATAGAGGATATGCAATTATAGCCAATAAATTTATCGATGTTATAGAACAAGCCTATAATGCTGATTTACCCAAAGTTGTACCAGCTCAATATGCTACTTTTGACATCTTACCAAGCAATTAAATTATTTAAGAAATTAATAAAAAACTGCTGCAAATTTTGCAGCAGTTTTTTTATGAAGAAAAATGATAAATGGCAACCGGGTCTGATTTTACAAGAATAAAACTTTTCTTATCCTTTTCATTAATGAAATGTATGATATTTTTTTGCGTATCAAACAAATCAAACAAAACCGTATTCTTAACTTCTATGGATTGGTAAGGATGCAATAATTCAGCTTTTAATAACAAAATCACAAAACCATCTTGAATGGTGTATCCTAAGTACTGATAAGCAATTGGCTCTCTTTCTTTATCTGACCAAAGCTTAAAATGAGATTGAATATAGTCTTTTAATAAGGCTTGTGTCTGTTTTTGAGACAAGTCAGCTTTGATATGATATAAATCACTTAATACATTTTCAATATCATCCGGGAAGGTGCGCATAATAATTTCTAAATGATCTTTTTTTATATCAATTTCAGTAACACTAACATAATATTTGTGTTTAGCAAATCCGCTTAACAAAAAAATTAGGATTATATACAATAGGTTTTTCATATCTTTGAAATTACAAAATATTATTTAATGAAATTCATAAAAATTTTTGGCTTCACTCTTTTGTTTTTCTCTTGCAAAATAACACAAAAAGTATTCCATAAAAAAATACAGATTACCCAAACAAAGGTAATAACTATTGACAAAAGTACGAATCCCTTTTCAGGTTTATCTGAACCAAGCATTTGTATTAATAAAACAGATACTACAAATTTTGTAGCCGGTAGTATATACAATAATGTCTACACGACAAATAATGGCGGAAATACATGGCAAACTGCACATTTAAAATCCAAATTGGGAGTATTTGGTGATCCATGCTTAGCTTCAGACAGGTTTGGACATATTTACTATTTACACTTATCAAACCCGGAAAATGACCGAAATAGTCCCGAATTTCTTAGTAGTATTGTAATACAAACATCAATTGATAAAGGCAAAACTTGGACCGATGGCACAGCCATCGGTTATAACAAACTTCATGACCAAGACAAACATTGGATTGGCATTCATCCTCTTACAGGCGAATTGGCAGTTACTTGGACAGAGTTTGATCATTATGGAAGTAAAAAACCTACTGACCATTCTCGTATCCTATTCTCAAAATCAAAAGATTTTGGTCAAACCTGGACACAACCTATTCAAATTAATGACCAAGAAGGCGATTGTTTAGATAGTGACAATACTGTTGAAGGTGCAGTATCTGCATTTGATAAAAATGGTAATATTTATGTAGTTTGGGCTTATAATAACCGACTGTGGTTTGATAAAAGTTCTGATAACGGCCATACGTGGTTAAAAAATGACTTGGTTATTGCACAACAACCTCAAGGTTGGGATTATGATATTCCCGGTGTCTTCAGAGCCAATGGCATGCCGGTTTTAGATATTGATCATAGTAAGGGGCCCTATGAAGGTACCATTTATGTAAACTGGTCCGATCAACGTAATGGCATTGACAATACCGATATATTTATTATCAAAAGCCGTGACGGTGGCAAAACCTGGTCAAGTCCAAAAAAAGTCAATACTGACAAAACCAAAACCCATCAATATCTTACTTGGATGAAAGTGGATCCGGCAACCGGTTATATCTATATTGTATTTTATGACCGGCACAATTTTACAGATAATAGAACAGAAGTAAGTCTGGCCTATAGTACTGATGGCGGAGAAAATTTTAAACAACTGATAATTTCAGATCAAGCTTTTACACCTCATAAACAAATTTTTGCAGGTGACTACAATAATATTGATGCATTTCAAGGAATTGTGACGCCTATTTGGACAGACATTTCAAAAAATGTACTGAGTATAAAAAGCCGAATTTTACATTTTAAATAATAAATTTGCCTCTTATTTTTTCATATAAACTTATTATACGATATTTGCAAACAAAAATATTTCGACATAGTTATGGCACAAAAACCCGGTATTCCAAAAGGCACTAGAGATTTTGATTCGCAACAGATTGCAAAGCGAAATTATATTATACAAACTATTAAATCGCAATTTGAAAAGTTTGGCTTTGCGCCCATCGAAACACCATCTTTTGAAAATTTGTCTACACTGATGGGAAAATATGGAGAAGAAGGAGACCGTTTAATTTTTAAAATTTTAAATTCGGGAGATTTTCTTAAGAAAGCTGACAGTACTTTATTGAAACAAAAAGAGTCCAAAAAATTGACCCGGCAAATAGCCGATAAAGCTCTAAGGTATGATTTAACTGTCCCCTTTGCGCGTTATGTAGTCCAGCATCAAAACGAACTGGTTTTTCCTTTTAAACGCTATCAAATACAACCGGTATGGCGTGCCGATCGACCTCAAAAAGGTCGATTTAGAGAGTTTTTTCAATGTGATGCCGATGTTGTTGGTAGTCAATCTTTATGGCAAGATGTAGAATTTGCCTTACTTTATGATGCCGTTTTTGACTCATTGAAAGTACCGGTAACCATAAAGATAAACAATCGTAAGATTTTAACCGGTTTATCTGAACTACTAGAAGAATCTGATAAATTTACTGACTTTGTAGTAGCCCTTGATAAATTAGATAAAATTGGGCGAGAAGGTGTTATTGCTGAAATGCAATTAAAAGGAATTTCACAGAACTCAATAGATAAAATATACCCCATTTTTGATATAAATGGCAACAATATTGAAAAAATAACGCAACTGAAAAATCTTTTAAAAACTTCTGAAACAGGCCAAAAAGGACTGGAAGAGCTCCAATTTGTCTTAGAATCAATTAAAGAAACAGGGCTGAAATCTGCGCAAATTGAGTTTGATATTACTTTGGCCCGCGGTTTAAATTATTATACCGGAAGTATTTATGAAGTCAGTGCTACCGGTATACAAATGGGTTCTATAGGCGGCGGTGGCAGATATGATGATTTAACCGGTATATTTGGCTTAAAAAATATGAGTGGAATAGGAATCTCATTCGGTTTGGATCGTATTTATCTGGTTATGGAAGAATTGGAATTACTTAAAGAAGTCAATTTGGCCAAACCCAAAATTTTGTTTATTAATTTTGGTAAAAAAGAAGCTTTATACAGTTTAAAAGCCGTACAAAAATTAAGAGATAATGGTATTTCTGCAGAATTATATCCTGACAAAGCCAAAATGAAAAAGCAGATGTCTTATGCTCACAAACGTCAAATACCCTATGTAGCTATGGCAGGTACAAACGAAATGGAAAAAGCGGTATTTACATTAAAAAATATGAATACCGGTGAACAAAATGAGATAGATTTTGACAGTTTAACCAAATTACTCAAAAATTAAGGATAAACCAATCCTTTTACGTGCTGCATCCTTACTGATAACTTTTACCAATACAGATTGATTGAGCTTGACAACCTCAGAGGGGTGCCGGACAAAATTTTTTGATAAATTAGAAATGTGTACCAAACCACTTTCTTTAATACCAATATTGACAAAGCAACCAAAATCTGTAATATTATTGATAATCCCCGGATAAATTTGATTAAGAACTATATCGTCGATGGAATTTAGTGCCGGACTAAAAGAAAATTCTTCGGGCTTTTGGCGAATATCTAATCCGGGTTTTTCTAATTCCCGCAAAATATCTTTAAGCGTAGGCAGTCCGGTTGTATTTGTGATAAAATTCTTTAACTCAATTTTTTTAAGTAAATCTTTTCGCCCTATAATCTTTGTGATTTCCATGTCTAAACTTTTTGCCATACGTTTTACTATTGCATATGATTCAGGATGCACGGCAGAATTATCTAAAGGATTAGTTCCATTTTTTATTCGTAAAAACCCTGCACTTTGCTCAAAAGCTTTTTGTCCGAGTCCTTTTACTTTTAATAAATCTAAGCGACTTTTAAAATGACCCTTTACAGATCTGTATCGGATTATATTTTGGGCCAATTTAGGCCCTATACCTGAGACATATTGAAATAAATACGGACTGGCAGTATTAAGATTAACGCCAACCAAATTAACAGCATATTCAACAACTTTATCGAGTTCTTCTTTTAATAAAGTTTGCGACACATCATGTTGATACTGCCCTACTCCAATAGATTTTGGATCAATTTTAACCAATTCTGCCAAAGGATCTTGTAGCCGGCGACCTATAGACACAGCTCCGCGTACTGTTATATCCTTATCAGGAAATTCCTCACGAGCAATTTCAGAAGCCGAATAAATAGATGCTCCGGCCTCATTAACCATAAAAACAGGTATTTTTTTTGTGCCAAAATCTATTTTTCTGACAAACCGCTCGGTTTCTCTTGAAGCTGTTCCGTTACCTATGGCAATAGCTTCTACTTGATAATTGTGAACCAAATGTTTTATTTGATAAACAGCTTCTGAGAGCTTTTGTTGCGGACTATGGGGAAAAATTGTTGTATGTTTAAGCAATTGTCCTTGTTGGTCAAGACATACAACTTTACAACCACTTCTATATCCGGGATCTATAGCTAGCACTTTTTTTTCACCCAATGGTGCTGCTAACAAAAGTTGTTTCAAATTTTCTGAAAAAACCTTGATCGCTTTATGTTCGGCCTTTTCTTTATAAAAATTTATTGTTTCAGTCCCAATAGAAGGGTGCAACAAACGTTTGACCGCATCCTTAATAGCCTGCTGTATTTGAGATGATGATTCGTAATCATTTTTGATAAATTGACGCGAAAGTTTTGAAATTATAAAATCTTCATCAACCTGTAATTTTAAACGTAATATTCCTTCTTTTTCGGCACGTAAAATTGCCAATAAACGATGAGAAGGCATACGTAATAAGGTTTCGTGCCAATCAAAATAGTCTAAATATTTTTGTGATTGTTTATTTTGTTCAACGGTTTTAATTAATTTAGAATGTAATACTGCAGATTGTTGATATAAACGACGCATAAAATTTCGGACACTCATATTCTCATTGATCCATTCTGCTATAATATAACGGGCGCCCTCTAATGCTTTATCGACAGTAGGTATTTGATCACTTAAATAATTATCAGCTATATTTTTGAGAGACTTATGTCTTTGTGACATAATTATTTTTGCTAATGGTTCTAAACCATTTGAACGTGCTTTTCCTGCCTTTGTAAGACGCTTCCTTTTATAAGGCAAATATAAATCTTCTAAAATAGTCAAATCAGTAATTTGTTTGATCTTCTTTAATAACAAATCGTTCAATTTGCCTTGTTCATCTATACTTTTAATGATGGTTTGCTTACGTTTTTCTAATTCAGCCCAATGATATAATTGTCTTTTTATTTCATATATTATTATTTCATCTAAATTACCGGTCATTTCTTTTCGGTAACGGGCAATAAAAGGCACAGTAGCATCAGATTGTAATAATTTAAGTACATTTTTTATATTCTCTTGTGGAAGATTTAACTTCGCACTAATTTGTTGTACAACTTCCATAAATCAATTTTGATAATAATAATGTTACAAAAAAATACAATTAGGTTCTTAAAAACTTAAGTAAGAATGTGTATGAAAAAACTGTAAATTAATAACTATAAGCAAATAAAATATACTAATTACAAAATCAAGCATAATGTGCATAAAAATTATGATTAAATTTTTTGATTTATTGAAGTACACACTTTTTAAATATGAGCATTTAAACTATGCATAAATTAATAAAACACACTTACAATATAAGCAAAAGTCACAAAAAAGAAATTTTTATAATTTAATATATTTTACTGTGTAACAGGTATTTAAGTAAACTTTTAAGGTGTTATTTTTATTTCGAAAATTTTATCCCATTTTTTTCCTGTAACAAACAAATGACCTGTTTTTTTATCATAAGCAATACCATTCAGCACATCTAATTCGGGATGTTGCGTTACTTTTTGATGCAAATCCGATAAATTAACAATCCCTTCTACTGCACCTGTTTTAGGGTTAATAATTGCTAAAGCATTTTTTTGCCAGACATTGGTATAAATTTTACCATTAACCCATTCTAATTCATTAATACGAACAATCTTGTGTCTGTCTGTATAAACATTAATAAAGTCTGTTTCTTTTAAAGTCTCGGGATCTAATATCCAAATTTTTTCAGTTCCATCAGATTTATATAAGCTTTTACCATCATTGCATAATCCCCAACCTTCTTTGCTTTTGCCATATTTGAAATCTCCAATTTTTTGTAAGTTAGTATTATAAATAAAACCAATCCCATTTTGCCAAGTTAGCTGATATACCTTATTATTTAGAATGCTAATACCTTCTCCGAAGTATAATTTATCTAAATCAATCTTTTGATAAATCTTACCTGTTTTGTAGTCTGTTTTTCTTAAACTCGATGCGCCATATAAGCCTGTTCCTTCATATAATGTGTCTTTATAAAATTCAAGTCCTTGAGTAAATGCCTCTATATCATGCGGATAAGAATGAACCAATTCGTAAGACAAAACCTTTGGCTTGACCCCTGCAAACAAATTGAAAGGCAAATCGACCTTTTTAAGACTTTTCTCTCCTTTTATAAAGTCAAAATTAAAAATGTGTTCTCCTAATTTGACATTATCGGGTATGGTAATCTGAATAGAGGCTGCAAAAGGCAAAGTTTGAATCGGTTGTTGATCAATTGAAATTGCTATTTTATCAATATTTGAATGGTTGATGTTTTCAATTTTTATTGAAGAAGCCTTATTTTGTTGTAAATATTGTGGTAGTAAAATTTTAAAATTTGCTTCTTTTTGACAAGAAACAACTAAAAAGAAAGATATTAATAAAAAGGCCAAATTTTTCATATGCTATTTTTT
>WGBX01000183.1 GCA_015494075.1 Flavobacteriaceae bacterium | reverse complement strand
GAGATGTGTATAAGAGACAGGTACATTGTGTTAAAAATCAAATTTCAATAAATTAATCATTTCTTAATAATTAATTTGCTCTAAAAATTAAGAATAAATTATAATTTAGTTATTTTTCAATTCGAGCTATTTTATTACCTTTGAATTAGATTTTATTAAACTTGAAAGTCATTATTTAAATGAAAAAAATCCTCATAACCTACTTTATCGCTTTAAGTTTTATACCTGTTTTTGGGCAAAAACTTCACAAAAAGGATCTATTGCGCCTCGAAAAAAATATATATCAAGAAGCTATAGAAAATCATGATTTAATAACAGCACAAGTTGCGGGTTATCATATTATTGCCTTAGAAGGGTCGAAATCGTCTTATCTCGATTCATTGGCTTTTTTATACTTTAAACAACATAATTTTTTGTCTTGTTTGAATGTATCCGATAAAATATTAAAAAATGAAAGTAAATTACCGATATTAGAATTGAAGGCTATCTCTTTAGAAAGCTTAAATAATATTAAAGGTGCTATTACTGCTTATGAAGAGATTTTGAAGATAAAAAAAGAAGCCATTGTTGCTTACAAATTGGCAGAATTGCAAGAACGACTCAAACGTTCGGCAGAAGCATATTCTACTTTAAAAACGGCTGAAAATTGGTCCTTCCCTAAAGAAGCTTATATTACTTTTCCGGGACAGAAAAAAGGGGCAATTCAAAATGTTCCTTTTAAAGCTGCTTATTATAATTTGATGGCTAAAACAAGCTATGATTTACATAATTATGATATGGCTTTAAAATATTATGATGACGCTTTAAAAATATTTCCAAAATTTTATATTGCTAACCAAAACAAGCAAGTTATAGCTTTATTGAAAGAAAAACTAAATTCAAATTTACAAAAAAACAAAAAATGAAAAAACTAATTCTGTTCATCAGCGTGATATTTATTTCTTTAAATCTATCCGCTCAAAAAAGTTTACTACAAAGTGGTCCTATGATTGGACGGATCAATAAAACTGATGTAAAATTATGGGTTCAAACCAAAAAGGCTGCAACTGTTCATTTTTCCTATTGGAAAAGCGGAACAAAAGGTCCGAAAAAAACAACGCGACGGTTTAACACTCATAAAGAAGATGGCTATACAGCACAATTTATTATAGATGGCTTAATGCCTAATACTACATACAATTATCAATTGTATATCAATAATAAAAAAATCAGTTTTAAATATCCTACACAATTTAAAACTCAAGATGTTTGGGCATTCCGTCATGCACCTTCTGATTTTAAATTTGCTTTTGGTTCAGGAGCCTATATTAATGATCCGGCGTTTGACCGTGCCGGCAGACCTTATGGCGGTCAGTATGAAATTTATCAAAACATTGCTTATAAAAAGCCTGATTTTATGATTTGGGATGGCGATAATATCTATTTACGTCAAAATGAATGGGATAGTAAAAGTGGTATTATCTACCGTTATACACATGATTGGTCAATCCCTGAAAAACAACAATTATTTGCCACAGTACCACATTATGCTATAGTTGATGATCATGATTTCGGCCCTAACGACAGCGATGGTAGTTTTTGGAATAAAGATACAAGTATTGAAGTATTTAATCTTTTTTGGCCTAACCCAAAACATGTCAGTGGGTTAAAAAGTGCTACTTTTCAGTTTAGTTACAATGATGCTGAATTTTTCTTGCTAGACAATCGTTATTATCGGGACCCAAATAAATTGACCACAAAAAAACACAAAACTATTTTAGGTAAAAAGCAACTACAATGGTTAAAAGATGCCTTAGTTAATAGTAAAGCCCGCTTTAAATTTATTGTCATGGGCGGTCAATTTTTAAATACAGCCCGTTATTTCGAAACTTATATCAATAATGGATTTGATCAAGAGCGTTTAGAAATTATAGATTTTATCTACAAAGAAAAATTAACCAATGTGGTATTTTTAACAGGAGACAGACATATGAGTGAAATTAGTTTGTTAGATAATGGTAAATCTTATCCAAAGATATGGGATATTACTGTGTCGCCATTTACCTCCGGTCCAAATACGCATGCAGAAAATGAACCTAATAGATTACGCGTACCAAACACTTTAATTGAAGAACGTAATTTTGCAATTATTAATTTAGTAGGTAAAGGTAAAGATCGCCATATCAAAATCGATTTTTATGATCAAAAGGGACAATTAATTAAAGAATTTACAATTAATCAAGATTCTGACTACCAGCCATTTCCGCAAAGACGCAAATTCAAAAAAAAATAAATAAAAACTTGATAAGCCACACTGATAACACAAAATCTTAGTGTGGCTTTTTAATATAATAATACATATGAATATCATCATCCCCATGGCCGGTTTAGGCACGCGTTTACGTCCACATACTTTAACAACACCCAAACCACTTATTCCTGTTGCAGGCAAAAGTATTGCAGAACGCTTAGTAAGAGAAATTGCCGGCGTTATGCAACAGCCTATAAAAAAGATTTCATTTATAATTAAAGAATCGTTTGGGCTTGAAGTTGAAAAAGCTTTATTACAAATTTCTGAAGAAATTGGTGCCGAAGGACAGATAGATTATCAAACAGAAGCCTTAGGAACTGCTCATGCTATTTATGCTGCCAAAAGCTTATTAGAAGGACCTGTTGTTGTTGCTTATGCCGATACTTTATTTAAAGGTTCATTTGATTTGGATAATGATGCCGACAGTATTATTTGGGTAAAAAAAGTAGCCCATCCGGAAGCATTTGGAGTAGTTAAACTCAATGATAAAAATGAAATTATAGATTTTGTAGAAAAACCTAAAGAGTTTGTATCGGACATGGCTATTATTGGAATTTATTATTTTAAAGAAGGTCAAAAACTAAAAGATGAAATTACTTATTTAATCAAAAATAATATAAAAGTTAATGGTGAATACCAATTAACTACTGCTTTGGAAAACATGAAACAAAATGGGGCAATATTTAAGCCCGGTACCGTTTCTGATTGGATGGATTTTGGTAATCCGTCAGTAGCAGTTGATACTAATGCCAAAATTTTGCAATATGATCAAAAAGAAGGAAAACCATTAATATCTAAAAATGCAGATATTCTAAATTCGGAAATTATTCCTCCATGTTATATTGCTGAAGGCGTAAAAATTATCAATAGTACAGTTGGGCCTTTTGTCTCAATTGGTAAAAATACAATCGTAGAAAATAGTCATATTCAAAATAGTTTAATTCAACATAATAATCTTCTTAAAAATGCCTCTTTACGTAACTCAATGATTGGTAGTTTTGTGACTTATGATGGTAATTTTGAAAAAGTCAATTTAGGAGATTATAGCCGTTTGGAACCTTAAATAATATGCAAAATTCTATTTTTCTTTTTCTATTTTTGATAAGCTTTACGGCTTTTAGCCAAATGAAGCAAAACAATCTTTTTGATCAATTATTTTTTAAGGGAATGAATGAACGCATTAAAAATAATTATGAAAAATCTAATGATTTTTTTGCACAATGTTTGACCATTGAACCTGATAATGATGTTATATTTTTTAAAATGGCACAAAATTATTACGAAATGAAAGCTTATGTGCGTAGTGCCGATTATCTTAGAGAAGCACAAAAAATTAATCAAAAAAACAAATGGTATCAAAAATTATATATTGAGTTGCAAATTGTGCAAAATGTAGATTCAAAGATTATTTTAAAATTAATCAAAGATTACGAAACAAAAATTCATAATAAATATATTATTGCCGATTTGAAGCAAGAACTGTTCAGACGAAAACAAGATAGAGTAAAAGAAACAGATATAAATAAAAATAATAATTATAATACCTATTTAGACCAATTATGGCAACAAAAGGCTTATTCAAAATTAATTGATACGGCTGTACAACTTTTAAACCAACAACCTGATGATCCAAATATATATCTTTGGATAGCTAAAGCCTATACAACTTTAAAAAAATATCCGCAAGCAATTGAATATTTGAATATGGGCATAGATTTTGCAGAAGTAAATAAAATAATACACCGGAATTTTTTAAAACAATACATTTTCATATATAATTCTTGGGGAAAACCTCAAAAAACAAAATATTATAGTCAAAAATTAAATAAAATTTGAAAAAACCATTATACATATTTATTACTTTCAGCTTGCTTTTAAGTGGTTGTAAAAGTTATCAAAAAAGTACTTATACAGCAACCAAACACCTTTCTAAAAATAAGTTTATAAAGCAATTGGACGAACATCAATTCAAAGAACAAAGTTTTGAAAGCCGCATTGGCATTTCATATGACGATGGGCAAAAACGTATTTCAGGTAATGGACGCCTAAAGATTTTGAAAGACAGCATTATTTGGGGAAGCTTAAACTTTTTAGGTATTCCTATGGTAAAATTTTATATTACACCTCAAAAAGTACAATATTATAATAAGATTAACCAAACATATTATCAAGGAGATTTTAAATTAATAGAGCGCGAATTG
>WGBX01000182.1 GCA_015494075.1 Flavobacteriaceae bacterium | reverse complement strand
TGTTCAAAACTTTAATGTAGCACAAAGCGGTGGTGATGGCTATATTGTTTATACTTTTGATAATGACCCGCCGGTTGATGTGTATGATGCTACTGTACCTATTACATTGAGTAATTTAACGCCCGGTACCAGCCATCAAATTACACTTAAATTAGTAGACAACAATGGCGATGATTTGAGTCCGGCCGTAACGGCTTCTGTTACATTTAGTATTGCAAGTTATACTGATGTGGCCACATTAGCTGATTTGCGTGCTGCTTCTCTTGATAATTATTACAACTTTACAGGCGAAGCTTTTGCTACCGGTGCAATAGTATATGGCAGTGGCGCTGTTAAAGCTTTTGCGCAAGATGACACAGCAGGTATTATGGCTTATATCCCCGAAGATGTAACAGCAGAAATGGCCAATAACAATGTTACTGTCAATATGTATGACGGTGTTACCGGCGTAAAAGGTAAGTTAATAGAATATAATGGCGTATTAGAATTAGAAGTAACCGAAGCTTTTAATACTACGGGTAATAACGTTGACCAAGTGCCTCAAGTAGTGAGTATTCCCGATTATATTGCCAATCATGAAGATTATGAATCGGAATTAATCAAAATAGAAAATGTTACTGTAGATAATACTAATACTACCTTTGCTTTAAATGTCGATTATGATGTAACCGATGGTACTGATACGGTTGTTTTAAGAACCATTTTCTCTGAGTTAGAGGGACAAACTATTCCTACCGATGCGGTTAATATTACTGCTATTGCCGGTGAATATAAAGGCACGCCTCAAATTTATCCGCGTGACATCAATGATTTTGAAACTGTACAAGCCATTGGTATAAACAATATTGAAGGTTTAGAAGTATATCCTAATCCGGTACTTAACAAGCAAGTTTTCATCACTTCTGAAAGCGCTGCTCCTAAGCAAGTTATTATTTATGATATTTTGGGTAAAGCTGTTATCAGCACTACTGTTGACAACCAACAACCTTTAAATGTCGGACAGCTAAAAGCCGGTATTTATATGATGAAAATAATTGAAAATGACAAGTTAGCTCTTGAAAAATTAATTATAAAATAATTTATTTTTAAATTTTTACCAAACAAAAGGCTGCTCAACGAGCAGCCTTTTGTTTGGTATATACTTTTATGTATATTTGTCCTTTATTTTTTAGTTATGCCAAATCTTGAACCTTATAAATATCTGACTTTTGACCAAAAACTGGGTATTTTGCAACAGTTAATACAAATGGCCAGGGCAGATAAAATCTTTAAATTTATTGAGTTCAAATATTTAACTGAAGTAGCCGAATTAATGGGTATCAAAGCGGCACAGCTCGATACTATTTTAGAAAGTAATATCGAACTTCCGTTGCCCGAAAAGAAAATAGAGCGTGCCCGTCAATTACATCGTTTGGTAGTTATGATGATGATTGATCACGAGATTAGGATGGAAGAACTTATTTTGCTAAAAAAAATGGCAGAGCGGTTTGATTTGAAGTCAGATGGCGTGTCTGCTATGATTAAGGCTATGCATGCCAATAAAGGCGGTATGATCCTTGATGAAGAGTTGAAAGTCCTGTTTTTTATTCAAGAAAATGACTAATATTTAATCGGAAAGTGTCTTTTTAAAATCGTCGGCAGCAAAATTATGGTCGGTTTTACATTTTTGTTTGAGTAATTTCATATCGGCCAGCCACTTATTGCCATCAAAAAATTCGAGACCTTTAAAATCCCGCATTTTGTACATGGCTTTTTCGCCATAGCAAGTGCCTAAATAGATAGCTTGTAAATTTTGGTTTTCGGCCCATACAATAGTTTGGTACATCATCCACTTACCTAAGCCAAGCCGACTGTGTGTCAAATCATAAAAAGAAAACCAATAGTGTAGTATTTGTCCGGTTAATACGGCAAATACATAGCCTAATATATTTCCTTTGCCGTCTTTAAATTCAAAAATATGAGATAAATACGGCCATTTGTAAATATAGTTAAACCGCTCAGGCGGCATGGCACCGTCAAAACGTATGGCTGCATAGTCCAAACAAAATTTTTGGAAAGCCTCATTTTTTTTAAAATCCTGTTTGGGCCATACTTTTAGGCTGGGATTGAGTACTGCAATTTTTTTATCGATACGTCTGTTTTCAGAAGTCGGTTTAAAATTTTCTAAAACAACTCGCAGGCTTCGTGCTAAGTAATAATGCGGTTGTTGCAATTGCAAAGCATTGCTGTAAGGCAAAAACCCTAAATTGTAAATGTCATCGGTTTCTATTGATTGATCTTGGCGGCAATAAATAGCATAGTTAAATGTATAATTGCTGTAATCTACCAAACTTTCAGAGCGGAATATTTTCATATAATTTTCCTATTAGGTACCAGTAACTGCTGCAACAGTTACCGGTTATAATTTTATTCTACAATACGTAAATGTAGTTCTTCCAATTGTTGCGGACTGATAGTATCAGGCGCTTCAATCATTACATCACGACCGGCATTATTTTTAGGAAAAGCAATAAAGTCACGGATTGTTTCTTGTCCGCCCAAAATAGCGACCAAACGATCTAAACCAAAAGCCAAACCGCCGTGAGGTGGTGCTCCATATTCGAATGCATCCATTAAAAAGCCAAACTGTTTTTTAGCTTCTTCATCGCTAAACCCTAGCAAATTAAGCATTTTAGCTTGCATTGTTTTGTCATGAATCCGGATAGATCCACCGCCGATTTCGTTACCATTTAAAACCAAATCATAGGCATTAGCACGTACTTTTCCGGGGCTAGTATCTAATAAATGTGCATCTTCGGGTTTGGGAGCGGTGAAAGGATGGTGCATGGCATGGTAGCGGCCACTTTCTTCATCCCATTCAAGCAAAGGAAAATCAACCACCCATAAAGGTGCAAATTCATCCGGTTTGCGTAAGCCGAGGCGTTCTGCCATTTCCATTCTTAAAGCACTGAGTTGTGCTCGTGTTTGGTTTAACGCTCCCGACAAAACTAATATAAGGTCTCCGGGTTTGGCATTAGTAATTTCAGCCCATTGCGCCAAATCTTCTGGAGAATAAAACTTGTCAACAGACGATTTAAAACTGCCATCTTCATTATATTTGACATATACCAAGCCTTTGGCACCAATTTGAGGGCGTTTAACCCATTCGGTAATTTTATCTATTTGTTTGCGTGTATAGTTGGCAGCTTGTGGAACTGCAATTCCTAAGATAGCTTCTTGTTGGTCAAATACTTTGAAGCCTTTGCCTTTGGCAGCATCAGTCAAATCGCCAAATACCATTCCGAAACGAATATCTGGTTTGTCATTGCCATAGCGCTGCATGGCTTCTTCATAACTCATGCGTGGAAATTTTTCGATTTCGATACCATGAATTTCTTTTAACAAATGTTTGGTTAAACCTTCAAATGTTTGTAAAATATCTTCTTGTTCTATAAAGGACATTTCACAGTCAATTTGTGTAAATTCGGGTTGTCTGTCAGCGCGGAGGTCTTCATCTCGAAAACATTTAACAATTTGCATATACTTATCAATACCACCCACCATAAGGAGTTGCTTAAAAGTTTGAGGCGATTGCGGTAAGGCGTAAAAGTGTCCCGGGTGCATTCGTGAAGGTACAACAAAATCGCGGGCACCTTCGGGTGTCGATTTAATCAAATAAGGTGTTTCTACATCGATAAAACCTTCGTTAGCCAAATAATTGCGTACCAGTTGGCTTACTTTTGAACGAAAGATTAAATTGTTTTTAACAGGATTACGTCTGATATCCAAATAGCGGTATTTCATGCGCAATTCTTCGCCGCCGTCGGTATCATCTTCGATAGTGAACGGTGGCGTTTGAGCTTTATTTAAAATTTTGAGCTCGTCGACTAAAATTTCAATATCGCCGGTAGCAATTTTTTTATTTTTATTGGCACGTTCAATAACTTTGCCTTTAGCTTGAATCACAAATTCGCGTCCTAATTTACGGGCGTCTTCCAATAAGTTTTTATTTTCTTCATTAAAAGATAATTGTGTAATGCCGTATCGATCTCTTAAATCAATAAAAATAACGGCTCCGAGATCTCTTATTTTTTGTACCCAACCGCTTAGGGTCACATTTTGTCCGATATGATTGGCGTTTAATTCGCCACAAGTATGGGTTCTATACATTGCTCCAAAAATTTTAAGTTACAAAGATAAGACTATTTGGTAGATGGCAAAAGTTTAGGCTTGTTTATGCCTCTTATCTAATTATAAAAAATCGGTGTTTTTTATTTGTCTTTGTTTTTTTGGTCTGATATGATAAGCTGTTTGACCGGTTTTACGTTCCAATTTTTCCCTACCCAAAGACCTATAATTTTATCTACATCATAATTCCATTTTTTAATTCGTTTTAAAGCTTTTTTAAGTTGTTTAAGTTGCTTTTGTTTGAGAACCGGATTGCCTGCACAATCATAATGTGCTACTACAAAAATAAGTCGTGAATGGTGTTTGTTTACGGAAATATTTAGCCGGTATTTGATAGCTTCTATTAGTTTTTTATCTTTATTTTCAGCAATAATTTTTATAGGACCGGCTTCTGTAATCATGTCCGGATAATCGATATCATAATTTTCAATAATCCATTGTAAAACAGGTAATTGTGTGCGTCCGTCCATGCAGTTTATAACGCTGGCAAATTTGTCGATATCAGAATATTTCATGAGTTTGTTTTTTGTCTTGACAACAAATTTAATCTATTTTAAGATTTATCCCAAGCCTTTTTATTTATTAATATAAAGATGGGGACGAAGTCAATCACATTATTTGACACAAAAAAAAAACCGCCATTTGGCGGTTTTAAATTATTTGACATTTTCTTCATATTCATCTTTGTACCGGTCGTCCAGTTCAAAGTCTTCCATAAATTTGGTAGTATAATTGCCGGAGATAAAATTAGGATCATCCATTAATTGTCTATGAAAAGGTATGGTAGTTTTGACCCCTTCAATTACAAATTCATCTAAGGCACGTTTCATTTTTTCTATGGCTTCTTCGCGAGATTGTGCTGTGGTTATCAGCTTGGCAATCATAGAATCGTAATAAGGCGGAATAACATAACCTTGGTAGGCATGTGTATCTAATCTTACGCCGTGTCCACCGGGAGCATGAAAAGTTTTAATAATGCCGGGTGAAGGCCGGAAATCGTTGTAAGGGTCTTCTGCATTAATACGACATTCGATAGAATGTAGTTTGGGATAATAATTTTTACCAAAAATGGGTTCTCCGGCAGCTACTTTTATTTGTTCGCGAATTAAGTCATAGTCGATAACTTGCTCGGTGATAGGATGTTCTACTTGAATACGGGTATTCATTTCCATAAAATAGAAGTTACGGTGTTTGTCAACCAAAAATTCGACTGTACCAACGCCTTCATAACTGATACTTTCTGCTGCTTTTACGGCTGCTTCACCCATTTTTTCGCGGAGTTCGTCTGTCATAAAAGGTGAAGGTGTTTCTTCTATTAATTTTTGATGTCGTCTTTGTACCGAACAATCTCTTTCAGATAAATGCGAGGCTTTACCGTATTGGTCTCCGATAATTTGAATTTCGATATGTCGGGGTTCTTCTATAAGTTTTTCCAGATACATTCCATCGTTGCCAAAAGCGGCTTTAGATTCTTGCCGGGCGTCTTCCCATGCTTTTTTAAGATCTTCTTTTTTCCAAACGGCACGCATACCTTTTCCACCGCCACCGGCTGTGGCTTTAAGCATAACAGGGTATCCGATTTCTTCGGCTAAGCGTTCGGCTTCTTCGTATGATTCAAGTAAGCCTTCTGACCCGGGCACTGTCGGAACACCGGCAGCAATCATAGTTTTTTTAGCAGTAGCTTTATCACCCATTTGATTTATCATCTCAGGTGTAGGGCCTATAAATTTTAAATCATGATCTTCACAAAGTTTTGCAAATTTGGCATTTTCGGCTAAAAACCCATATCCCGGATGTATGGCATCGGCATTGGTGATTTCGGCAGCAGCTATAATACTGGGAATATTCAGGTAAGAATCTGCGCTGTTTGGTGGTCCTATTTTAACAGCTTCATCGGCAAATCTGACATGCAAACTGTCTTCGTCAGCGGTAGAATATACAGCCACAGTTTTTATGCCCATCTCTTTACAAGTGCGAATTATGCGCAGTGCAATTTCGCCCCGATTGGCAATAAGTATTTTATTAAACATAAAAATTCTTTTTTGATGACTATAACGGCTCTACTAAAAATAAAGGTTGATCAAATTCAACAGGTGTAGCATCGTCTACTAAAATTTTGACAATTTTACCTGAGACTTCTGACTCAATTTCGTTAAAAAGTTTCATAGCTTCAATTATGCAGACTACATCACCTTCTTTAATTGTATCTCCGACTTCAACATATGGGGCTTTGTCCGGAGAAGGCCGGCGATAAAAGGTGCCGATAATGGGGGCTTTTATTGTAATATAATTAGAATTATCAGCTTCTTGGGTATTTTGTTGTGTTTCAACCGGTGCAGGTGCAGCAGCCGGAGCAGCCGGAATTGCGGCAACCGGTTGTGTAGCTTGGACTGCAACCGGTGCAGCAGTGACATATTCTGCTTTATTTTTGATGGTAAGTTTAAAATCTTTATTCTCGATTTTTACTTCACTAACGCCGGATTTGGCGACAAATTTTATGAGATTTTGTACTTCTTTAATGTCCATAATTAAGTTATTTTAGTTATTAGTCAGTCTGTTTTGGAAGGGCAAAGTATAAAAAAAAAATCAAAAAAATGCTGCTTTTATGCTAAAAGCATAAAAAACGCCATTTTTATTAAAAAAAACGGCGTTTTTAACAGTATTTTGATATTTTTTAAGCTTCTTCTTGCTCTGGGTCAATTACAACTTTTCCTTTGTAATATAATTTTCCTTCATGCCAGTGTGCTCTGTGGTATAAATGTGCTTCACCGGTAGTGGGGTCAATTGCTATTTGAGGCATATCAATTTTGTAATGCGTTCTTCTTTTACGGCCTCTTTGTTTAGATATTTTTCTCTTAGGATGTGCCATCGTTATTGCTTTTTATCTGTTAATATTTTTTTTAATGCCGCCCATCGCGGATCTATTGGTTGACTATTATTTTCTTTCTGCTCTTTTTCTAACTCAAAATCATCATTATAATTGATGATATATTTGGCATTTTCAGCTATTTTTTTTCCCGAAGCTATATCCGGATGAATTCTTTTATTAGGAATACTTAAAATCACCGATTCGTAAATTTGTTGTGCAATATTAAACAAATGTGAATGATATGGAATTACAATTATATCATCTCGGTCATCGTTGTAAGCCTCGCCAAATTTAACAATAAAATTTAAGGCACCTTCAATTGGTTGGTCATAAAGTTCACCACTAATATCACAAGGGACTTGAACGCTACCGCTATTATGAATGTTAAATTCCAAAAGCTGATCACTCTTGTTAAAATCAATCAGTATGTCAATATCACATTGGTCAAATTCATCGTTGTTAAATAGCTTAAAAAAATTATGGTCTAAATGAAATTTATATTGGTGTTTTCCATTTTTAAGACCGCTAAATTTTATATCATACGATTTCAATGCCTTCATCTTCATCATTTTCAGCTTGCAAAATTACAAATATTTTTGGTAATATAAAATTATTTATTTGTAAATTTTAAGTTTATGTTTTTTAGTATTAAGTCATAAATAAAAAAGTATAATGGGAACCTTGAGTTATGGTTATTCGGCATTATTTTACCTTTGTATAACAAAATCTTTAAAATTTTGACAGGTGCTTTCGGCTATTATAGCTACATTGTTTACTTTTGAAAGTGGCGCGCCTTGATGTAGCCATTGTAAAAATTTATGAATTTGTTCTCTTGTGCACTTTCGGCTTCGATATAAACACTACCATCCGGTTCGTTACGCACAAAGCCTTTTATATTTAATGCTTGCGCTTGATCTTTTGTATATTTTCGAAACCAAACGCCTTGCACTTTTCCGGTTACTTTGATTTTTAAATGTTTGCAGGCCATAGGCTTAATTTTGTCGCAAAGATAATTGAATTTTAATTTTTTGAGACTATATAATTATGATATGTCAGAAGATTTTTACAGATTTTATTTTCTTTTACGCAGCTTTAACTCTTGGGCAAAATCCAGTTCCATAAATTCGTATTTACCGCGGGTTTCCATATTTTTGAGTTCTTCGTCATATTTTCTCAAATCTTTGCGCATAACCTTTGAACTTATAGTTTTTGGAAAAGCTTCCATAAATTCAATAGAACGTGGCCGTTTGTAAGGTGCCATTCTGCTCCTGATAAATTTAAAGAGTGCTAAAGCCGTAGTTTCATTTTTATCATAACCCGGTTTTAAGACAATAAAGGCTTTGGGGACGATACGTTCCAGATGGTCGATCGTGGGGATGACACCTACTTCTAATACGGCATCATGTTCCATAATTTCACTTTCGACTTCAAATGGACTGATACGGTAGTCTAAGCTTTTAAAAACATCATCGGACCTGCCGATAAAGAAAAAGAAACCGTTTTCGTCTTGATATGCCGTATCGCCGGTTAAGTACCAGGAGCCTTTAAAAATTTCCATATTTTTATTTTCATCATCATAGCCTTTGAGTAAGCCTAATGGCCGATAAGGATAGGTTCTGACAGCTAATTGGCCGTCTTTACCTGTAGGGACTTCGTCAAGCTTGCTATCCAACACTTTGATTTCGTAGCCCGGCGAGGCTTTTCCCATAGAACCTTGAGGTACTTGCATGCCTTTCGGGGTAAAAATAAGAGCAGTTGTTTCAGTTTGACCATAACCTTCTCTTAGTTGTAAGCCGGTTATTTTCTCAACTTTTCTGGTAATTTCCGGATTGAGCGGTTCGCCGGCGCTGACTATTTTTTTGAGGTTAAAATGATATTTTTCAAAATCTTTCAGAATAAATAACTTCCAAACACTTAAAGGAGCGCAAAGGCTGGTAATTTGATGTTTTTCGATCATTTGCAAAGTTTTTTCGGGGTCGAATGCTGTATAGTGAAAAGTAAAAATAGTAGCGCCGGCATTCCAAGGTGCCATAAAACTGCTCCATGCAAATTTTGCCCATCCGGGTGAGCTAATATTATAATGGATATCATCTTGTTGTAAATCTAGCCAATACATAGTAGTTAAATGACCAACCGGATAATGATAAGGATGAATGACTAATTTGGGTTGCGAAGTTGTGCCCGAAGTGAAAAACGTAAATAGAATATCAGTCGTATAGGTGATAAAGTTCGGTATAAATTCCGATATATAATTTTCGGTTTCTTCATATTTAATCCATTGGGATTCTTTGTAAGTTTCTTTTTCGCGTGGGATGGTGATATGCGGTACATTAATCAGCGCTTTTAAGCCGTTGAGTATGTCACCGGCTTGGTCAATACGTTCGATAAATTTATGATGGGCGATGACAAAACTGATATTGCCGCGCTTAATACGGTCGCTGATATCATCAGGCGAGAGGAGTGTAGAAGCCGGAATAATAGTACCACCGAGTTTCATAATACCTAAAAATAATTCAAAAATTTCTACGGACGTATCCATCATAATTAAAACGCGGTCGCCTTTTTTAAAACCTTTTGCTTGTAAAAAATTAGCCACTTGATTAGAACGTTGGCGCATTTGGTCAAAGCTTACTTTTCGTTCATTGCCATCGGTGTCGGCATAAATTAAGGCGGTTTTGTTATTGTGTTTAGCCATTTCGTCAAAATAGTCGGTTGCCCAATTAAATTTTGACATTGTGGGCCATTGAAAGATTTTTAAGGCTTCTTCATAAGAGGTAATTTGTTGTAAGGCGTTACGAAGTTTTAAGAATTTATGAGTATCTGTTAGGTTTTTCATAACAAAATCTTTTAAAGGTTGATAGAACTTTATCAAAGTTAGATAAAAATTATGAAAAATATTATGTAAACAATCAATTTTATTCAGATATGCAGCAATTATTTGCTTAGGAGATGTTCTAATTTAGTACACTTTTTTATTTTGAATATTCTGAGAGTTTTATTTATCATTATTTATAGTATTGAGCAATTTTCAGCTACTTGCTGGATATGAAAATGTTGTATTTTAGTTCGCTCATTTAAGTTGTTTGGTTATAATTTATTTTTGATTAAGTCCGATCCAATTTTTAAAACGCTTTACTCTTTCACGTGCCACAATAACATCTTTTTCTGTTTTAGGATATAAAGTAATTTTAAATCGGCTGTTTGTATATTTTAATATTTCTTTGATAGCCTTTCCGGATATAATGTATTGCCGGTTGATGCGTATAAAATTTTCCGGATTGAGTTGCGGCTCTATGGTTTCGAGAGCTTGATCATACATAAATTCTTCTCCCGTATCTGTCACCAGCCAAGTAGTTTTGTCTTCGCTGTAAAAGTAAGCGATTTTTTCAGTGGGGATACTTTGTAAATATGGACCAAACTGGACAGCAAAACGTTTTTTGAAAGAATTGTCAGGTTTAATACTTGATATAAATTGTTGAATATCAAATTTATTCAAAATATTTTTGCGAAATTTTTCTATGCTAAAGTGTAGCTCCTCGGGTTTAATAGGTTTGAGAAGATAATCTACACTGTTGAGCTTGAAAGCTCTGATTGCATATTGGTCATAAGCAGTTGTAAAAATAATAGGACTCTGTACTTGAATTTGTTCAAAAACATCAAAAGATGAGCCATCTGAAAGTTGAATGTCGGCAAATATCAAATCAGGAGTCGGTGATTGCCTAAACCAATTTACTGCTTGGTTGACGCTGTGCAGTAATGTGTCAACCTGAATGCCTTCTTTGATTAATAGTCGTTGCAAACGGCGTGCAGCTGGTTTTTCGTCTTCTATGATAACAACTTTTAACATTACTATTTAAAAATAGGCAGTTTAACTATGAAATTTTCCTTGGTTTGTTCAATTTCTATTTGTGAATTTAACAATTTGTAACGTTCTTTCAGGTTTTGTAGACCGATTTTTAAAGAATTGTTGTCGGTTTCTTTTGGTATTCTGTTATTTTGCACCCAGATGTTTCCTTTTTTTATTTTAATAATGATATTTAAAGGCTGCTCACTCGAGAGTTTATTATGTTTTATGGTATTTTCAAGAAGTATTTGTAAAGACAGCATCGGGATCATTGCTTTTGGGTTAACAGGCTTAGGTAAAGAATAGTTTAAGCTGTCTTCAAACCGCATTTTAAGTAAGTCGAGATAATTTTTGGCAAAATTTATTTCATCTTTTAACCTCACAAGGTTTTTATTTTTTTGTGTTAAAACATACAGGTATATATCTGATAGTTTTAGGGTAAATGCTTCAGCTTTTTCCGGATTTTCACTTATAAGAGCTGTTAATACATTCAAGTTGTTAAATAAAAAGTGGGGATCTAGTTGCGCTTTTAAACTTTCAAATTTGATACGTTCATTTTGCGTTTTTAATTGTTCTGATTTGAGTTGGGTTTCACGAATTTTTTTAAAAGAAAATCGTATTATAAAGAACAAATCGATTAATAAGGCAAATAATATTACTATTGTATAATCAAGTAGGTTAATATGTTGGTTAAACGCTTGTAAACTTTGTCCGTAAATAATAACTTGAAAAAACAAATTAAGGCTATAATAAATTAAAGCATTGAGCGGTATGACCCCCAAAATACTGATAATTAATGTTTTTTCCGGATTTTTATACCAGCTTAGAAACTTGTCTATAAAGCTAAAATATAACATATTACCTATACTGAAACTTAAAGAATAAATCAAAATATAAGGTGCATGCCGCCAAGCTATTTGATAGTTTCCTATCATCATATCGATGCTAAAAACTATGGCAGCGGCTAAAATAGAAGTTACAATAATTGGTTTTGTTTTCATAGTTTGTGGTTTTAAATTTAGTAAAATAATTTGATGTCCATGTCTAAATTCCGGTTTAGTTTAAAAGTTGCATCGGTCCACATAGGAGGTCCTCTATGTATGTGGTTATTAGATACGCCCCAAGGTTCATTGGGTCTGTAGTTTTTATAATCCAAGAACCGGTTATTATTAAAGTCTTGAAAACATAGAATAGCATAATCACCTTCCGGCAAGTTTTTAATGACTATGCTGTTTTTTTACAGAAGGCAAGATACTATAGTACTTAAAGGCATTGCGCTTATCAAAATCTTTTTCCGAACCATACAGCGCTATATAAACAGGCTTATCCTTTTTTTGAATATTATTAAACTTTACGAGTAGTTTGAATTTTTTTTCTGATGATATTTGCGGGTTTATAAGTTGTAAGATAAAGCTAATTGTTATAATGAGAAGTGTAAATAAATCTTTCATTTTTTTTATTTATTTTGGTAAATATTTTGTAAAAATGATGAAGATAAGGCAAGTCCCCAATTTTATTTTACTGGATTGTTTAATATGTTATTTAAACTGTATTTTATATAAATATTCATCATTTTATGATAATTGTCATAAAGAAGGGTT
>WGBX01000181.1 GCA_015494075.1 Flavobacteriaceae bacterium | reverse complement strand
ATACAGGAAGAACCGTAAAGCTTTCTGAAGAAATATTTGGTATTGAACCGAATGATCATGCTATTTATCTAGCGGTTAAGCAATATTTAGCTAACCGCAGACAAGGTACGCACAAAGCTAAAGAGCGTGGTGAAGTAAAAGGGAGTACACGCAAAATTAAGAGACAAAAAGGAACAGGTACCGCCAGAGCTGGTGCCATCAGAAATCCTTTGTTTAAAGGTGGCGGACGTGTATTTGGGCCACGCCCCAGAAGTTATTCTTTTAAGCTAAATAAAAAAGTTAAGAGATTAGCGCGTAAGTCTGCTTTAAGCACAATGTTAAAAAATGATAATATCATGATTGTTGAAAACTTCAATTTCGATACACCGAAAACCAAAAATTTTGTTGACGTATTGAAATCCTTGAAGTTAGATGATAAAAAGTCTACATTTGTATTTGTTAATCCAAATAAAAATGTATATTTGTCATCACGTAATTTACCGAAATCCAAAGTTGTAAATGGCTTAGACTTAAACACTTATGCCATTTTAAATGCAGGAAAATTAGTGTTTACCGAGGAGGCAATTCCTGAAATTGAAGCTAAATTTTAAAATAAGCGTGTTATGAGTATCATAAAAAAACCAATTTTAACGGAAAAAATGATGAGCGAAACCGAGCAATTTAACCGCTACGGATTTGTTGTTGATAAAAAAGCGAATAAAATTGAGATAAAAAAAGCAGTAGAAGATTTATTTGGTGTTGATGTTTTAGCAGTTCGCACTATGAATTATCCTCCTGAAAGAAAAACACGCTATACCAAAAGCGGTGTCGTCACAGGAAAAACAAATGCTTATAAAAAAGCAATTGTTGAAATTGAAGAAGGTCAAAGTATAGATTTCTATAACAATATCTAAGAAAATGGCAGTAAGAAAATTAAAACCCATAACCCCCGGTCAACGATTCAGAGTCGTTAATATGTTTGATGAGGTGACTACAGATAAGCCTGAAAAAAGTTTATTAGCACCCAAAAAAAGAACCGGCGGTAGAAACAAAAAAGGACGCATTACGGCCCCTCACAGAGGCGGTGGTCATAAGCAGAAATATAGAATAATAGATTTTAAACGTAATAAAGTCGGGATTCCGGCAGTAGTAAAAACTATTGAATATGATCCTAACCGTTCAGCATTTATTGCATTAGTAGTATATGCTGATGGTGAAAAACGTTATATCATTGCGCCTAACGGATTGCAAGTAGGACAAACCATTATGTCTGGCGAAAAGGCAAGTCCGGACACCGGCAACGCATTGCCATTAAAAGCTATTCCATTAGGAACTATTATTCATAATATTGAATTAAAACCTGGTCAAGGTGGCTTAATAGCCCGTAGCGCCGGTACATTTGCCCAATTAATGGCAAGAGATGGAAAATACGCAACTATTAAATTACCTTCCGGCGAAACCAGATTAGTTTTAGTTGATGCTTATGCAACAGTTGGTGTTGTATCTAACTCAGATCACCAATTAGAAGTCTCAGGTAAAGCCGGCCGTAGTCGTTGGAAAGGACGCAGACCGAGAACACGTCCGGTAGTGATGAACCCTGTAGATCACCCTATGGGTGGTGGAGAAGGTCGTGCTTCAGGAGGACACCCAAGATCTAAAAACGGTATTCCTGCAAAAGGTTACAGAACTAGATCTAAAAAGAAATATAGTAACAAGTACATTATTGAACGTAGAAAGAAATAAGATATGGCTAGATCGTTAAAAAAAGGACCTTATGTTCATTATAAATTAGAAAAGAAAATTCTTGCCAATCAAGAATCGGGCAAGAAGACTGTTGTCAAAACATGGTCAAGAGCCTCTATGATTACGCCTGACTTTGTTGGTCATACAATTGCTGTTCACAATGGACGTCAATTTATTCCGGTATATATAACTGAGAACATGGTTGGTCATAAATTAGGAGAATTCTCCCCAACCCGCAGTTTTAGAGGACATGCTGGTGATAAGAAAAATAAAGGCAAAAAATAGGGATTATGGGAAAAAGAAAACACTTGATGGCAGAAGCTATCAAAGAAAACAAGAAGAAAGTTGCTTTTGCAAGTTTAAATAATCATGGTGTTTCTGCTAAAAAAACCAAATTAGTGGTAGATTTAGTTAGAGGAATGGATGTGCCAAGAGCGCTAGGTGTTTTAAAATTTACGCCAAATAAAAGTGCTTCTGTTATAGAAAAGGTTTTATTAAGTGCCATTGCCAATTGGGAAAACAAAAATCCTGATAGAGATATTGAGGATGCAGGTCTTTACATTAAAAGTATTTCAGTAGATCAAAAAGGTATGCTTAAACGTATTCAACCCGCCCCTCAAGGTCGTGCACACCGTATCAGAAAAAGATTTAGTAAAATAAACATAGTTTTAGGCGAAAAAAATAGTTAAGAAGTATGGGACAAAAAACAAATCCAATAGGAAACAGATTAGGAATCATCAAAGGATGGGATTCTAATTGGTATGGCGGAAAAAACTATGGTGATAAAATTGCTGAGGATTATAAAATTAGACAATATATACAAGCACGGTTACCAAAAGCCAATATTTCAAAAGTTATCATTGAACGAACTTTAAAATTAATTACTGTTACCATAACAACTTCGCGTCCGGGAATAATCATCGGAAAGCAAGGTTCAGAGGTCGATAAATTAAAAAGTGAGCTCGCAAAATTGACCGGTAAAAAAGTTCAAGTCAATGTATTTGAAATAAAAAGACCCGAATTAGATGCCAATTTGGTGGCGCAAAATATTGCCCGTCAAATTGAGAATCGAATTTCATACAGACGTGCTATTAAGCAAGCTATTGCTTCCACAATGCGAATGAATGCCGAAGGTATTAAAGTTCAAATATCAGGAAGATTAAATGGTGCTGAAATGGCGCGTTCTGAAAGTTATAAAGATGGTAGAATTCCACTTTCAACATTTAGAGCAGATATTGATTATGCACTAGAAGAAGCCCATACGACATATGGCCGATTAGGTATAAAAGTATGGATAATGAAAGGTGAAGTTTACGGTAAAAGAGATCTTTCCCCTATGATTGGTTTATCCAAGAAAGATGGTCGTAGATCACGCGGCGGAAATAGAAGAAGAAAATAATTTATATTTAAAATTGTAAAAAATGTTACAACCCAAAAGATATAAACATCGTAAGCAGCAAAAAGGAAGAATGAAAGGTAATGCCCAAAGAGGGCACCAATTGGCTTATGGAATCTATGGTATCAAAGCTTTAGAATCTACATGGATGACCTCCAGACAAATTGAAGCTGCGCGTGTTGCTGCCACTCGTTACATGAAAAGAGAGGGGCAATTATGGATTAAAATATTTCCGGATAAACCTATCACTAAAAAGCCTTTAGAGGTACGGATGGGTAAAGGAAAAGGTAATGTTGAATATTGGGCAGCCGTAGTGCGTCCCGGTAAAGTGTTGTTTGAGGTCGATGGCGTGCCTTTAGAAGTTGCTAAAGAAGCACTTCGATTGGCTGCGCAAAAATTACCTGTAAAAACTAAGTTTATCGTAGCCCCCGAATTTCAACAAAAATAAGTCGTAAATTATGAAAATGTCTGAAATTACAAATATGGAGACAGCTGAGCTACAAGAGCGTTTAGCTGATTATAAGAAGAAATATGACAGCTTAAAGTTAAGTCATGCTGTAACCCCATTAGAAAATCCGATGGAAATCCGTAAAATGAGAAGAACCATTGCCAGATTGATGACGGCGTTAAACCAAAGAGGTAACTAAAAGAATTTATGGAAATGGAAAATATAACAAGGAACTTAAGAAAAGAACGTATTGGTTTGGTTACCAAAAATAAAATGGATAAAACCATTGTCGTTTCCGAAGTTAAAAGAATGAAACACCCATTATATGGTAAGTTTGTACACAAGACCAAAAAATATGTTGTTCATGATGAAAAGAATGAATGCAATGTGGGTGATAAAGTAAAAATAATGGAAACCCGTCCTATGAGTAAAACCAAAAGATGGCGTTTAGTTGAAATATTAGAAAGAGCTAAGTAATTATGGTACAACAAGAATCAAGAGTTAAAGTTGCAGATAATACAGGTGCTAAAGAAGCACTGGTTATCAGAGTTTTAGGAGGTACAAAAAAACGTTATGCTTCTTTGGGTGACAAAGTTGTTGTAACAGTAAAAGAAGCAACTCCTAACGGTACCGTAAAAAAAGGAACCGTTTCAACCGGTGTGGTCGTTCGAACCAAAAAAGAAGTTAGACGTCCTGATGGATCATATATCCGTTTTGATGATAATGCAATTGTATTATTAAATCCTGCCGGAGAAATGAGAGGTACACGTGTTTTTGGTCCTGTGGCCAGAGAATTACGTGATAAGAAATTTATGAAAATTGTATCATTAGCCCCTGAGGTTTTATAAAATCTAAAGTAT
Organism: Flavobacteriaceae bacterium; assembly: GCA_015494075.1. Classification (GTDB taxonomy): domain Bacteria; phylum Bacteroidota; class Bacteroidia; order Flavobacteriales; family Flavobacteriaceae; genus WGBX01. Next base: position 18,264 of record WGBX01000181.1, on the reverse strand, counting down.
AATGAAAAAATTCAAAATTAAAACCGGAGATGAAGTCGTTGTACTTGCCGGTAAAGATAAAGGTCAGAAAGGAAAAGTACTGAAGATCATTACCGACAAAGACCGTGTGCTGGTAGAAGGTGTCAATGTTATAAAAAAACATGTCAAACCCAGTGCCGAAAACCCTCAAGGTGGAATCGTAGAAAAAGAAGCTCCCATTCATATTTCAAATGTAGCTTTAGTTGATCCTAAAACAGGTGAAGGAACCAGAGTAGGATTTGAAATTAAAGATGGAAAGAAAGTTAGAGTTTCTAAAAAATCAAAAGAGGTTATTTAAGCCATGAAGAAGAAATATACACCCAGATTAGAAAAAGAATATAAAGAGCGTATTATTGATGCGTTAAAAAAAGAGTTCGGTTACAATAACGTTATGCAAGTCCCAAAATTAGAAAAAATTGTGGTGAGCAGAGGTGTTGGAGCAGCTGTATCTGATAAAAAATTAGTTGACTATGCAGTTGATGAGTTAACTAATATAACAGGACAAAAAGCCATACCGACTATTTCTAAAAAAGATGTCGCAGCTTTCAAACTGCGTAAAGGTATGCCTATCGGAGCAAAAGTTACTTTGCGAAAAGATAAAATGTATGAGTTTCTAGATCGTCTTATTACTGTGGCTTTACCGCGGGTTAGAGATTTTCAAGGGATTAAACCCGATGGTTTTGACGGACGAGGAAATTATAATCTAGGTATCACCGAGCAAATTATATTTCCCGAAATTGATTTTGATAAAATCAATAAAATTAACGGAATGGATATTACTTTTGTAACATCTGCCAAAACCGATAAAGAAGCGAAAGCATTGTTAACAGAACTAGGTTTACCATTTAAAAAGAAAAAATAATATGGCAAAAGAATCAATGAAAGCCCGCGAACGCAAGCGTGAAAAATTAGTTGCGAAATATGCTGCTAAAAGAAAAGCTTTAATTGAAGCGGGTGATTGGGAAGGACTACAAAAACTTCCTAAAAATGCATCGCCGGTAAGATTACATAACAGATGTAAATTAACCGGACGTCCCAGAGGATATATGAGAATTTTTGGTATTTCTCGTGTAACGTTTAGAGAAATGGCAAATGAAGGTTTAATACCGGGCGTGAAAAAAGCCAGTTGGTAAATTTAAAATCAGAAGAACATGAATACAGATCCAATAGCAGATTTTCTAACTAGAATTAGAAACGCACAAAGCGCAGGACATAAAGTAGTTAAAATACCTTCCTCAAAATTAAAAAAGGAAATAACTAAGATTTTATTTGATCAAGGTTATATTTTAAGTTATAAATTTGATAAAGAAGGCAACACAGAATTTATCAAAATTGCTTTAAAATACGATAAAGATAGCCAATTGCCGGTTATTAAAAAATTAGAAAGAATAAGTAAACCCGGTTTACGAAAATATGTGAACGTAGATGAAATGCCTAAAGTTTTAAATGGACTAGGTATTGCCATTCTTTCTACTTCAAAAGGAGTGATGACAGATAAACAGGCTCGAAAAGAGAATGTAGGAGGCGAAGTTTTATGTTACGTTTATTAAAAAAGAATTAACTATGTCAAGAATAGGATTTAAACCCATAACAATACCTGAAGGCGTGACAGTTGATATCAAAGATAATTTGATAACTGTCAAAGGCAAATTGGGCGAACTGACCCAAGAAATAAAAGGTGGTATTGAATTTGAAATAAAAGACGGCGTGATAGAAGTAAAACGTCCTTCTGAAAGTAAAAAACACAAAGCTTTTCACGGGCTTTATCGTTCCTTGCTATTTAATATGATAGAAGGCGTGTCAAAAGGATGGACAAAAGAATTGGAATTGGTGGGAGTAGGTTATAAAGCTACCAATCAAGGCCAATTATTAGATCTTTCTTTAGGTTTTTCGCATAATATATTGATAGAATTACCCAAAGAAGTGAAAGTAGAAACCGTATCTGAAAAAGGTAAAAACCCGATTGTTAAATTGACATCTTATGACAAACAATTAATCGGTCATATTGCTGCCAAAATCAGATCATTCCGTAAACCCGAACCATATAAAGGAAAAGGTGTACGATTTGTAGGTGAAGAAGTTAGAAGAAAAGCAGGAAAAACAGCCTAATAATTAAGCTATATGAAACTAAGTAAATTAGATAGAAGAAGAAGAATACAAAAAAGAATCAGAAAGATTGTTAAAGGTACTCCCCAACGACCTCGTCTTTCTATCTTTAGAAGTAACAAAGAAGTGTATGCTCAAATTATTGATGATGTAAATGGCGTAACTTTAGCCGCTACTTCTTCAAGAGATAAAGAAGTGGCAACACAAAAAGGAACCAAAATTGAAAAAGCAGCCTTAGTTGGTGAAAAAATCGCCAAATTAGCTTTAGATAAAGGAATAGATACCGTGACATTTGACCGTGCAGGTTTTTTATATCATGGTCGCGTAAAATCATTGGCAGAAGGCGCCAGAAAAGGTGGATTAAAATTTTAAGATATGCTTGATAAATATAAAGATATAGAAAGAGTAAAACCAGGCGGATTAGAATTAGAAGACCGCTTAGTAGCTGTTAACCGTGTAACAAAAGTTACCAAAGGTGGAAGAACTTTTAGTTTTTCAGCAATAGTGGTTGTCGGTGATAAAAATGGCGTTGTTGGATATGGTATGGGTAAATCAAAAGAAGTACCCGATGCTATTCAAAAAGCTATTGATAACGCTAAGAAAAATTTGGTCAGAGTGCCGGTAATCAATGGAACTATTCCTCATGAAGAATTAGGAAAATTTAGTGGCGCACGCATCTTTTTAAAACCGGCTTCTCCTGGTACCGGGGTTATTGCAGGTGGTGCAGTGCGTGCCGTTTTAGAATCAGCAGGGGTGCATGATGTTTTAACCAAATCACATGGCTCATCAGACCCTAATAACGTTGTAAAAGCTACTTTAGATGCTTTGCTCAAAATGAGAGATGCGCATACCATTGCTAAGCAACGTGGTATTTCTCTTAACAAAGTTTTTAACGGATAAATTATTGGAAGATGACAAAAGTAAGAGTAAAACAAGTTAAAAGTACCATAAATAGACCCAAAGATCAAGAACAGACTTTGGAGGCACTAGGACTGAGACGTATAGGACAGAAACGTGAGCATGAATTAACCCCTCAGATTAAAGGAATGATTGAAAAAGTTAAACACTTAATCATTGTTGAGGAAATTTAAAAATTTATAAAGATGGAGTTACATAATCTAAAACCTGCAAAAGGTTCAGTTAAGAAAGATATAAGAAAAGGTCGTGGTGAAGGTTCAAAACGAGGTGGTACTGCAACACGTGGACATAAAGGTGCCAAATCTCGTTCAGGATATTCACGCACCCCTGGTTTTGAAGGTGGACAAATGCCTTTATACCGTCGCGTGCCAAAATTTGGTTTTACCAATATTAACCGTATCGAATATCAACCTGTCAATTTAGAAACTTTACAATCATTGGTCGATGCCGGTAAAATTAAAGATGTGGTAACATTTGAAGATTTTGTAGCCTTAGGTTTGGTCAATAAAAGAGATTTGATCAAAATATTAGGTCGTGGTGAGTTAAAAACCGCTTTGACTGTTTATGGTCATAAATTTTCTAAAAAAGCCCAGGAAGCCATTGAAGCTGCCGGTGGTAAAGTCGAATTATTATAAAATATTGATTTATTCATGAAGAAGTTTGTAGATACTATAAAAGCAATATGGAGCATTGAAGAGCTTCGCAAAAAAATAATTTTTACTTTAGGTTTAATTTTGGTTTATCGGTTTGGTGCACAAGTTTCTTTGCCGGGAATCGATCCAACTCAATTAGCCAATTTGCAAAACCAAACATCCAGTAATACATTATTGGATTTGTTAAACCAATTTACAGGTGGTGCCTTTTCGAGAGCTTCCATTTTTGCTTTAGGTATTATGCCTTATATCTCAGCTTCAATTGTAGTCCAATTAATGGGGATTGCCGTTCCTTATTTGCAGAAATTACAAAAAGCCGGTGAAAGTGGGCATAAAAAAATTACCCAAATCACGCGTTGGTTGACTATTGCAGTAACCTTAATTCAAGGCCCGAGTTATGTATATAACTTATATAACCAATTGCCTAAAAGTGCATTTTTAATTGAACAAACTTGGCTCTTTGTTACTATTTCTGTTATTATATTATCAGCAGGAACCATTTTTGCTATGTGGCTAGGTGAAAAAATAACAGATAAAGGTATCGGGAACGGTATTTCTTTATTAATTATGGTAGGTATCATTGCCAGAATGCCGTCAGCTTTCTTACAAGAATTTGCTTATCGAGTGACCAATCAAAATGGAGGTCCAATGCTTTTATTGTTTGAAGTTGTTGTATGGTTAATGGTTATTGCAGCTAGTATCATGCTTGTAAAAGCTTATCGGCCGGTACCCATTCAATATGCACGTAGAACTGTTGGAGGTGGTTATGAGAAAAATATATTTGGTGCACGCCAATATTTACCTTTAAAGCTAAATGCTGCTGGTGTAATGCCGATTATTTTTGCCCAAGCCATGATGTTTTTTCCAGGCATGTTAGCCTCTTTATCTGATTCAGATTGGGCCATGACATTAAAAACCACTTTCAGTAATATGTTTGATCCTTGGTATAATTTAGTATTTGCCATTTTGATTATCATATTTACTTATTTTTACACAGCCATAACCGTGCAAACTACTAAAATAGCTGACGATTTAAAAAGAAGTAATGGCTTTATTCCTGGTGTAAGACCTGGTACCGATACAGCTAATTATTTAGATGATATATTATCTAAAATAACATTGCCGGGATCTATATTTTTGGCATTAATAGCAATTTTTCCTAAGTTTGCATATTTTCTGTTTCCTGGTATGCAGGTATCTTGGGCAATGTTCTATGGTGGCACTTCACTTTTAATTTTAGTTGGTGTTGCTATGGATACTATTCAACAAGCAGAAGCATACTTATTGAATAGACATTATGATACATTGATGAAATCAGGACGTAAAAAATAATAAATAATGGCTAAGCAACCAGCAATAGAAGTTGATGGCATCATCAAGGATGCATTATCAAATGCAATGTTTAAAGTCGAGTTGGAAAACGGACATGTTATTACAGCTCACATATCCGGAAAAATGCGTATGCACTATATTCGTTTATTGCCGGGTGACAAAGTAAAAGTGGAACTCAGTCCATATGACTTAACTAAAGGAAGAATAACTTATAGATACTAAACCTATTTTCCACCGACACATTTAACGGTTGGATAAAATATAAAAAGATATGAAAGTAAGAGCATCAATAAAAAAAAGAAGTCCTGAAGACAAAATTGTCAGAAGAAAAGGGCGTTTGTATGTTATAAACAAAAAGAATCCGAAACATAAACAAAGACAAGGATAATTATGGCAAGAATAGCAGGGGTAGATTTACCAAAGAATAAACGCGGCGTCATTGCCTTGACCTATATTTACGGTATAGGCAGTTCAAGAGCTAAAGAAATTTTAGACAAAGCCGGCGTAGATGAAGATAAGAAAGTAAAAGATTGGGATGATGCTGATATTGCCGGCATCAGACGTGAGATTGCAAATTACCGAATTGAGGGTGAATTGCGTTCAGAAGTTCAGTTGAATATTAAACGCTTAATGGATATCGGTAGTTACCGAGGTATTCGTCACAGACTTGGTTTACCTTTGAGAGGACAAAGAACCAAAAACAATTCACGTACGAGAAAAGGTAAAAGAAAAACTGTTGCCAATAAGAAAAAAGCAACTAAATAAAAGTAAGTAGATATTATGGCTAAAAATAATAAATCAGCTAAAGCTAAAAAAAGAAAGGTAAAAGTTGAACCAAACGGTAAAGCTTTTATCCAAGCGACTTTTAACAATGTAATTATTTCTCTTACAAACAAAAAAGGAGAAGTTATTTCTTGGTCGTCAGCCGGTAAAAACGGTTTTAGAGGCTCTAAGAAAAATACACCTTATGCAGCTCAAGTAGCAGCTGAAGATGCATCAAAAGTTGCTTATGAAGCCGGATTAAGACGTGTAAAAGTTTATGTTAAAGGACCCGGTAATGGTAGAGAATCTGCCATTAGAACTATCCATAATAGTGGTATTGAGGTAGTTGAAATTATTGACGTAACACCCATTCCTCATAATGGATGTCGTCCACCTAAAAGAAGAAGAGTATAATAAATTATTGAATTATGGCGAGATATACAGGACCAAAGACCAGAATTGCCAGAAAATTTGGCGAAGCTATATATGGAGAGGATAAATTCTTTGAAAGGAGAAAATATCCCCCGGGACAACATGGAAATAATAGACGAAGAGGAAAAAAATCACAATATGCCATTCAGTTAAATGAAAAGCAAAAGGCTAAATATACTTATGGTATTTTAGAAAAACAATTTAGAAACCTTTTCGAAAAGGCTTCTCGTCAAGGTGGAAACACCGGAGAAGTATTAATGCAACTTGTTGAATCAAGACTTGATAATGTCGTTTACCGTTTAGGTCTGGCACCTACACGACGTGCAGCACGTCAATTGGTGTCACACCGTCATATTACCGTAAATGACGAAATTGTAAATATCCCTTCATTCCAATTAAAACCCGGAGACGTTATAGGGGTAAGAGAAAAATCAAAATCTTTACAGGTTATTACCGATTCATTAGATCAAAATAAATCAAGTTTTGAATGGTTGAAATGGAATCCTGAAAAAATGGAAGGCGAATTTGTAAACCGCCCGGAACGTGTTCAAATTCCGGAAAACATTCAAGAACACTTGATTGTCGAGTTATACTCTAAATAATAAGCAAATATTTATGGCAATATTAAATTTTCAAAAACCGGATAAAGTTCTTCAAATACATTCTGATAACCAAACCGGAAAATTTGAATTCAAGCCTTTAGAGCCGGGATACGGATTGACAATAGGTAATGCACTTCGTCGTGTATTATTGTCATCCCTTGAAGGGCATGCAATCACCTCTTTACGTATAGAAGGAGTTGATCATGAATTCACATCTATTGACGGTGTGGTCGAAGATGTCACCAAAATTGTTTTAAACTTAAAACAAGTACGTTTTAAAAATCAAGTCGAAGGCATTGATAGCGAAACTGTAAAAGTCAATGTTAGCGGCAAAGAGGTTTTAACAGCTGGTGATCTGCAAGAATTCATTTCTGGTTTCCAAATTCTAAATCCGGATTTGGAAATTATGCACCTAGACCCATCGGTTAATTTAAATTTTGAATTTACAATTGAAAAAGGTCGTGGTTATGTTACAGCAGAAGAAAATAAGAGACATGATGTTGCTTTTGGCACCATTTTCTTAGATGCTATTTTCACCCCCATTAAACATGTAAAATACGCTGTTGAAGATTTTAGGGTTGAACAAAAAACGGACTACGATAAATTAATTATCGAAATTCAAACAGATGGTTCTATTCATCCAAAAGATGCTTTAACAGAAGCTGCAAAAATTTTGATTCAACATTTTATGTTGTTCTCAGATGAAAGAATTTCTATTGACGATGAAATTTCATCTGATACAGAAACATATGATGAAGAATCACTTCATATGCGACAGTTATTAAAAACTAAATTAGTAGATTTAGATCTATCTGTTAGAGCACTTAACTGTTTGAAAGCTGCAGATGTTGAAACGCTAGGCGAATTGGTACAATATAATAAGTCAGACTTAATGAAATTTAGAAATTTCGGTAAAAAGTCAATGACTGAATTAGAAAAATTAGTTGACAAGAAAGGACTGACCTTTGGGATGGACCTTTCCAATTATAAATTAGAAGAATAATATAGAAGATACAGGTTATGAGACACGGAAAGAAGTTTAATCATTTAGGAAGAAAATCAGCTCATAGAAAGTCCATGTTGGCTAATATGGGGAGCTCGCTGATTAAGCATAAAAGAATTAATACAACACTAGCAAAAGCTAAAGCCTTAAGAGTATTTTTAGAGCCGCTTATTACTAAGTCTAAGAATGATACTATGCATAATAGACGTGTTGTATTTAGTAAGTTAAGAGATAAAGATGCTGTTACCGAATTGTTTAGAGAAATATCTACAAAGGTAGCTGACAGACCCGGTGGTTATTTGCGTATTATTAAATTAGGAAACCGGTTAGGTGATAATGCTGAAATGGCTATGGTTGAATTTGTTGATTACAATACAACCTATAATGCTGATAAACCAGCCAAAAAGAAAACACGTAGAAGACGTAAAAAAGCTACCGGAACAGAAGCTGCTGCTGAAACTAACGCGCCGGCTAATGAAGAAAAAAGTGAAGATTAATATTCTTAATGATATTTTTACATTAAAAACCGTTTGTATTAAGCAAACGGTTTTTTTATTTCGTAATTTTACAAAAAAATAATTATTATGAGTGCAATAACAGATATCAAAGCAAGACAAATTTTTGACTCACGTGGTAACCCCACAGTAGAAGTTGATGTAATAACAGAATATGGTGTACTAGGACGTGCAGCTGTTCCTTCAGGCGCATCTACAGGTGAGCATGAAGCTGTTGAATTAAGAGATGGAGGCGAATCTTATATGGGTAAATCTGTATTTAAGGCTGTTGACAATGTCAATATTACCATCGCAGGAGAATTAATAGGACAAGAGGTTCAAGATCAATTGACTATTGACCGTTTATTGTTAGCTTTGGATGGAACTGATAATAAATCCAAACTTGGTGCTAATGCTATTTTAGGCGTTTCGTTGGCAGCAGCTAAAGCAGCAGCAATAGAAGAAGATATGCCGTTATATAAATATATTGGCGGTGTAGGCGCCAAAACTTTGCCGGTGCCAATGATGAATATTGTTAATGGCGGTTCGCATTCAGATGCGCCTATTGCTTTTCAAGAATTTATGATTGTGCCTCACGGTGCCAAGTCTTTTTCTGAAGCTATGAAAATGGCTACTGAAGTCTTTCATAATTTAAAAGCTATTTTGAAAAAACGTGGATTATCTACTGCTGTTGGTGATGAAGGTGGATTTGCCCCCAAATTTAATGGAACTGAGGATGCCATTGAAACAATTTTGTCTGCTATTAAAGCAGCCGGTTATACGCCCGGAGCGGATATTTCTTTAGCATTAGATGCTGCTGCTTCTGAGTTTTATAGTAATGGAATATATGACTATACAAAATTTGAAGGTCCAAATGCAGCCAAACGAACACCACAACAGCAAGCAGAATACCTCTTAGAATTAGTAGAGAAATATCCTATTATTTCAATAGAAGACGGTATGGATGAGAATGATTGGGAAGGTTGGAAAATACAACAAAACTTGTTGGGAGATAAAATTCAACTGGTTGGTGATGATATTTTTGTGACGAATACTAAAATTTTAGAGCGTGGAATTAAAGAAGGAATTGCTAATTCAATTTTGATTAAACTCAATCAAATCGGTTCGCTTTCTGAAACAATTGATGCCATTAATATGGCTCATAAAGCCGGCTATACAACTGTTGTATCACATCGTTCCGGTGAAACAGAGGATACAACTATTGCCGATTTGGCTGTTGCCATGAATACCGGTCAAATCAAAACCGGGTCTTTATCAAGAACCGATCGTATGGCTAAATATAACCAGTTGTTAAGAATAGAAGAGCAATTGGGTAAAAATGCTATTTACCCCGGTATTAAAGCTTTTAAAAAATAATATGTTATTAAGAATGAAGAAAGCGGCATTTATGCCGCTTTCTTTTTATATTTTTTGTACTGATTCAGGCGTAGTTTTTAAGATAGCACCACGTCTTTTTTTACCATCAATGATAATTTTGACAGGGTGCGGAAAGCGAACATGTTTAAAATGTTTTGTTTCTTCAATTAATTCAGCATTATTTAGTAAGTCATAGTTAATGGCTTGAGGATTTTTATCTAAGAAAACAGAAAAATAGGCTATATTCATTGTTGTTAGATTATGAAAAAAATGAGATCCGGATGATGCATCTAAAGGATATCCTTCAAGGCTGGTCTCTACAATAACTTTAGCATTAGATATTTGTGTCCAATTGACCGGAATACCTATAAATCTGTCTCTGGTTCCCCATCTTCCCGGGCCTATTAATACATACTTTTTATGTGTAAATTTATTATTTAAGATCTCAATTTCATGAGCCATTTCAGTAGTTTGGGTTTTATCAAAAGTCTCGTTTTTTACAAAAACGATATCTTTTATTGTATTGATAACACCGTTACCCATACTTTTTTCGGCATATAAAATAAGATTTTTTTTGTCTAGTTCTTCCGGTTTAAAAGTGTAATCTTCAGAAGGCATTAATAGAGGTTTAACTTGTAAAATATAAAAGCTGGCATCTCCATCTTCATCAGGCGCCAAATCTACTGCAAATTCTATTTCGACAGGTGTATCAAAAGCTAGTTTAAGATTGTTTAAAACGTCTTGAATCATTTCTGGCAAGGGAATATATTCATTTTGTAAAATACTGGCAAAATTGGTAACCAATACACCGTTTTCATCTACTCCGGGATACATAACATCATTATTAAAATCATAAGTAGATACGAGGTGCGTAAGCGTGCCATGCGGTATGGCATCATAGATGTCTACTTTTTTTATAGCCGAATACGGTCCATTCAATAAATTAATATCAGGTTGTTTTAAATCGACGGCATAAAAATAACTTTGACTTTGCTTGATTTGATCTTGTAATGAATTTAATTGTATTTTAGGATATTTGGGTGCAAACCGATATGCTCTTTCTCCTTCAACTACATACGAACCTAAACCGACAGCAATAACAGCAAACCCATCGCGAGGTTTCATAGATGCAAATGGATAGTAATTATATGATTGTGCTACACCACTTATATCAGGGTAATATAAACCATCATGTTCACGTCCAACTAACTCTTGAATGACTATTGACATTTTTTCCTCACCTAGTTTATGATCTAATGCTCTTGAATAATTAACGGCAACATTTGAGAAGGTAGATGCAAAAACCAATTTAATGGCATCGATAAGCTGTTGCAGACGACGGTTTTTATCGTGGTGGTTATTAGGAATAATATAAGTTTCAAATATTCCGGCAAAAGGTTGGGTAAGACTGTCTTCAAATAGCCCGGACGAACGAACTGCCAAAGGTTTTTTAAAACAATCTATCAGTTCATCTAATTTTTTTACCAATTCATTAGATAGTCGCGCTTTTAAAAAACGTTTATTGATTTCTTCATCACTTAAATTGAGGTCTTTAAGTTTTTGTAATTTATTGTTTTCAATAAAATGATCAAATTCATCTGCGCCAATTATGGCTGTTTTAGGCATTTTAATTTTCAAGCCATTTAAGTGTGAAGCTAGTTCTGTTTCATATAAAAGCGAATTGATAAAAGCTAATCCCCTTCCTTTTCCGCCGTAAGCGCCATCTGATAATAGAAAAATATTTTTGTCATTATGACAATCAATATCCTCCCAAGGAACAACTTTTCCTTGTGGTTTTTCATCTCTATAGGCTTTAAGCATTTTTAATATATAAGATCTTATTGCTTCAATATTCTTAAAATGATGCGCTTTTTTGGCTTCTAAGATTTTAGCTAATTGTATTTCTGAACGAGCCATTAACCATAATGAGAAGTCATCTTTTTTGGCATGATAATCTATACTTTCTTGCGGGACTCTTTTTAATACTTTTTCAAACTCTTTTAAAGTAGATGCTTTGTCTATAATTTGGCCGTGTTTATCTCTAAATAGAAAATCACCGAATCCTATTTTTTGGGTAACTTCCACAATGAGTTCTTGATAGAGATTTTCATCATTTTTATCGATAAAAGTCAAACATTTTTTATCAGCAGTTTGTCGTTGTTTTTGATCTGATGACAAAACAATAATAGGTAAATTTCTTTTTTGTTTGCGTACTTCATCTATAAGTTGAAATCCTGTATCCGATTCAATTTTTCCATTCTTTGGAAATTGCACATCGGTGATCATAACAAAAATATTATCCTTGTATTTTTGAAAAAGATCTAATGCTTCTTCATAGTTTGTTGCCAACAAAATTTTGGGTCTTGCACGTAGTTTCAAAACTTTATAGAGTTTGTCCATTTTAACTTCGTCAATAATTTTATTGGTCTGTTTAAAAATTATACGATATAATTTATTGAGATAATTTGAATAGTAAATTGGATTATCTTCAACTACCAAAATCATTCTAACTGAAGCTAATTTACTATCATTTTCAGCATTCATTTTATCTTCTAAATATTTGATCATTGCAAAGAATATGCGTGATTCACCATCCCAAACAAAAATCTTATCATAACCTAAAATAGCCTTCTGTTTTTCTAAAAATTTAATATGGTGCGTATTGTTCAACAAAATAAAAATTGGCAAATGCGGATACCGCTCTTTTATTTTTTTGATGATTTTTAATGGTCGTTGTTTATTAAATCCTACTGTAACAACTACCATATCTATATTCTTATGTTCGAGTTGTTCTAAAGTTTCTTCGGTTGAATAAACGCCTGTAATTCGAGGTAAAGATGTCAGGTTCAATTTGCCGTAATCATAAAGCATTATTTCTGAAAATCGTCCTTCTTTATTGATGGAAAAGGCATCATATAAGTTAGAAACTAATAATATTTCTTTAACTTTAAATTTACTCATATCATGATAAATATCGCGCATTCGACTATCACGATTTAAATAATTTTGCAGCAGTTGTTTACGTTTTTGCTTCATAATTAAAATTTAGATGATAAAGTTACGTAAAATAATAGCCTTTTGGCAAATAAAAAATTAAAATATGATTTGTTTTGTCAGTTTTATCAAATTAAAATTATCATATTTTTTTGCCTTGGGTGGGACTAAGGATCCTTATTCAATTTTAGTTACAATTGGTAATTTTAAGGATAAATTAGCATCCATCTGTGTGCGTTTAATATACACTTTCTCTTTCAATACACTTTTTTGTGTATGGCTATTTCAGAGCGGGACATCTTTAAAATAAAAGAGGGATGCAATATTGTATCCCTCTTTTATGTATGTTATTAGGTTTTATTAAACTACGCCTTGTGCTAGCATAGCATCGGCGACTTTAACAAATCCGGCAATGTTGGCACCTTTTTCGTAATCGACCCAGCCATCAGATTGCTTGCCATATTTTACGGCATTATCATGTATGTCTTTCATTATTTGTTTGAGTTTGGCATCTACTTCATCTGTAGTCCAATTATATCTCATTGAGTTTTGACTCATTTCCAAACCGGAAACTGCAACGCCACCGGCATTGGAAGCTTTTCCTGGTGAATATAAAATTTTGGCATCTTTAAATATTTTAATAGCATCAGGCGTAGAGGGCATATTAGCACCTTCAACAACAGCTATAACACCATTATTAATCAAATTTTCTGCATCTTCTTTTTGTAATTCGTTTTGAGTTGCGCAAGGCATCGCTATATCCACTTTTTGTTCCCAAGGTTTTTTTCCCGGGAAGAAAGTAGCTTCTGGGAATTGCTCTGCATAAGGTGCTACAACATCGTTGTTAGTTGCTCTTAGTCGCAATAGATAATCTATTTTTTTACCGGAAATACCTTCGGGATCATAGATATATCCATCAGGGCCGGAAATTGTTATGACTTTCGCGCCTAATTGGTTCGCTTTGGTAATTGCGCCCCATGCAACATTTCCAAATCCTGAGACAGCTATGACTTTATCTTTGATGTCCATGTTTTTATCTTGTAGCATTTGTTCGGCAAAATAAACGACACCAAAACCGGTGGCTTCTGGACGTATAAGCGATCCGCCAAATGACAAGCCTTTTCCGGTTAAAACTCCGGCAAATTCTTTAGTGAGTTTTTTATATTGCCCAAACAAATAGCCAATTTCTCTACCACCAACACCAATGTCGCCGGCAGGGACATCAATATTAGGACCGATGTGACGAAAAAGTTCACTCATAAATGCTTGTGAAAAACGCATCACTTCAGCATCAGATTTACCTTTAGGATTAAAGTCTGAACCTCCTTTACCGCCACCCATAGGCAGTGTCGTTAATGCATTTTTGAAAATTTGTTCAAAGCCTAAAAATTTTAGAATACTTTGATTTACAGTAGGATGAAATCGCAATCCGCCTTTGTATGGTCCTATTGCTGAATTGAATTGAATACGATAACCTCTATTAACTTGTATGTCACCTTTGTCATCTACCCAAGGTACACGAAAAGAAATAGTGCGTTCCGGTTCAATCATTCTTTCCAGAAGTTTTTTTCCTTGATATTTAGGATTTTCTTCTATAAAAGGGATGATGGCTTCTGCAACTTCTTTAACTGCTTGCAAAAATTCCGGTTCATTTTGATTACGCATTTTGGCATAATCCATGAAATTATCAATTTTGTCTTGATATTTATTTTTCATCTTAAAAGATTTTGAATATTGATTTTTTAATGCTCAAAAATATACTTTTTTATCAAAAAACAAGCGAATTTTGCTATTATTTTTGACAATTTTTTATTTGTAAACTTTGAATATCAATTAAATATGATATTTATCAGTTATTAAACTTAAATAGAAAAAAGTGTTTTAATTTTATAAAATTCTTTTAAAAATAATGGTGTAAGTCTTTGAAATTTAAATCGTAATAAATATATAAAGTGTTTAGCTTCGACAAAAAAAAATTGTAATTTTGAATTTTTAAGAGATTTCAAAAAATGTCACAATCTAAAATTACCAAACATGATTTGGCCTACATGAAAATGGCTCATGAATGGCGTAAATTATCTTATTGTAAACGCAAGCAAGTCGGAGCATTGATTGTTAAAGATAAGCGTATTATTTCAGATGGCTATAATGGTACTCCAAGTGGTTTTGAGAATGTTTGCGAAGATGAAAACGGTTATACTAAATGGCATGTTTTGCATGCAGAAGCCAATGCTATAACTAAAGTTGCTGCATCAACACAGAATAGTAATGGCGCATCGCTTTATGTAACTTTGTCACCTTGTAAAGAATGTAGTAAATTAATTTATCAAGCCGGTATAAAAAAGGTGTTTTATACCGAAGCTTATAAAGATAAGACAGGTTTAGTTTTTTTGGAAAAAGCAGGTGTAGATGTTGTACAAATAGATTTAGATATTGAAAATGAGTCATAAACAAAACGCTTTATATATTATTTTTATCGGATTGGCTATTATAGCCGGTATTTTTATTGGAGAGACTTTGAGTTTTGACAAGTCTGTCAAAATAGGTTTTTCAACTCATAAAAAAGATAAAATTGACAATTTGTTACGATATATTAATGAAGAATATGTTGATAGTATCCAAACCGATAGTATTGTTGATATAGTCATTAAAGATATTTTACAAAATTTAGATCCTCATTCTGTGTATATTCCTAAAAATGAAGTAGCTGGAGCTGACGAAGAGATTGAGGGTTCTTTTACAGGTATTGGTGTTTTGTTTCAAAAGTATCGAGATACATTTACTATTATAAGGCCACTAGATCAATCTCCTGCACAAAAAGCCGGCCTTAAACCATTAGATCGTATTTTAACTATTGATGGCGATACTATTTTTGGAAAGCACCTCGATATTGAAGAGGTGTCTCAGAAGGTCAAAGGGCGCTCCGGAACAACCTTAAAACTTGGAATTTATCGCAAGGATATTGATTCTATTCTCCATTTGACTGTTAAAAGGGCTCCGATTCCTTTAGTGAGTGTCCCAGCTCATTTTATGATTAATGATACTTTGGGTATAATAAAAATAAGTACATTTTCAGCCAATACTTATGACGAATTTAAACAAGCAATTCAAGATTTAAAAAAACAAGGGATGACAAGTGTTGTTATTGATTTACGTAACAATACAGGAGGTTTGTTAAAGCAAGCTGATTTGATTGCCGATGAGTTTTTGCCTAATGGTAAGCTTATTTTCTTTACAAAAGATCAAAAGGGGCATATTAATAAGGTTATGGCTACTGCACGTGGCGATTTTGAAAGTGGAAAAGTTTATGTTTTAATTAATGAAAATTCTGCTTCTGCTAGTGAAATTGTAGCCGGTGCTTTGCAAGATAATGATAGAGCAATAATTGTAGGACGGCGCTCTTATGGAAAAGGTTTGGTACAGCGGGAAATAACTCTCAATGATGGTTCAAAAGTTCGTTTGACAACAGCTCGATATTATACACCAACTGGAAGGTCAATTCAAAGACCCTATAAAAAAGGAGAGAAGTGGGCTTATGATCAAGATTTTAGAAAACGTCAATTTAATGGAGAGTTATATTTCAAAGATAGTATTCCTATTGTAGATTCTTTAAAATTTGTTACACCAGGTGGAAAGGTTGTATATGGTGGCGGTGGTATTGTTCCTGACATTTTTGTGCCGCTTACACAAGGTGATCTGATCTATAAATATGGCTATTTAGGGCGTTATTTATCTGATTATATTACCGATTATTTAGATCAACATTTAGATAGTCTTCAAACCATAACACCAAACGAATTTATTGTGAATAATAATATACAAGATAGTTTATATCATCAATTTATACTGCACCATGGCAATGCAAAAGTAGGTAAGCATGGGCGTTTAAATAAAGAGACACGCCAACAGCTTAAGCATCTTATGAAAGCATTATTAGCGAGAGATTTGTATGGCACTAATGTTTATTATCATATTTTAATGCAAGATGACAATATGTTGAAAAAGGTTCTTCAATCTAACCCTTTAAAAAATGAAACTGATGAACAAGCTAACGGAAAACATCTTCCAAATAAATAGTGAACAAGATTTTGAAGCCAAGGCTTTAGCTGTTTTTCGTTTTCAAGTCGAAAATAATTCTGTTTACAATCAGTTTATTAAATATTTAAATATAAAACCCAGTCAGGTTAAAACATTAATGGATATACCGTTTCTGCCTATCGAATTTTTTAAATCATATCAAGTTGTTAGCGCAGAACCACCTTTTGATACTGTTTTTAAAAGTAGCGGAACAACCGGAATGTCACGAAGTCAGCATTGGGTTAAATATTTAAAACTTTACGAAAAGAGTTTTAAGAGAGGTTTTGAATATTTTTACGGTGATATAAGCAATTACGCTGTTATCGCGTTACTTCCATCTTATGTAAGTCAAGGGCATTCCTCTTTGGTTTATATGGTAGATAAATTAATTACCAAATCAGCTCATCCTTATAGCGGTTTTTATCTAAATGATAATAGATTGCCAATGATTTTAAATGATTTAAATAAACAACAGCAAAAGACACTCTTAATCGGTGTGTCATATGCTCTATTAGACTTGGTTGAGTCTAATCAATTTCATTTAACGAATACCATTATTATGGAGACCGGTGGTATGAAGGGGCGTCGAAAAGAATTACTTCGAGAAGAATTGCATAATTATTTAAAGAAGGGTTTTGGTGTAACGCAGATACATTCTGAATATGGAATGACCGAATTGCTTAGCCAATCCTATTCTAAAGGTGCTGGTATTTTTCAAACGACACCTTGGCAAAAAATATTCATTAGAGATACGGAAGATCCTTTTACATATTTGCCTATACATAAAACGGGAGGTGTAAATGTAATAGATTTAGCCAATATTTACTCTTGTAGTTTTATAGCGACACAAGATTTAGGTCGTAAAATATCCACAGATCAATTTCAAATATTAGGACGTTTTGATCATTCAGATGTGAGAGGTTGTAATCTAATGGTGGTTTGAGGATGAGTGTTATTAAATAAAAAAAAGCTACTCATAGAGTAGCTTTAATATTCTTAATTTAGTTTTAAATTATAAGCTATTGACTAATTTGGTTAATTTTGATTTCAAATTAGAGGCTTTATTATTATGAATAATATTTCTTTTGGCTAATCGGTCAATCATAGAAATAACACTAGGTAAAAAAGCTTGCGCTTTTTCTTTTTCTGTCATGTTTCTTAATTTTTTAATAGCCGTACGAGTAGATTTGTGATAAAATCTATTTCGCAATCTTTTCTTTTGATCTTGTCTGATTCTCTTTAATGCTGACTTATGATGTGCCATATCCTCTTGTTTAAATTTGTTTAGAAAGTTTCCTTTCAAATAGTTTGCTTAGTAGTCCGTAGGGGAATCGAACCCCTGTTACCAGGATGAAAACCTGGCGTCCTAACCCCTAGACGAACGGACCATTTTAAAAGTTTTCTTTTAATTTTTTAATATTTAGTAGTCCGTAGGGGAATCGAACCCCTGTTACCAGGATGAAAACCTGGCGTCCTAACCCCTAGACGAACGGACC
>WGBX01000180.1 GCA_015494075.1 Flavobacteriaceae bacterium | reverse complement strand
GAAAAATCTGGATAAAAACCGTGATTTTTTATTTCTACTTTTGTTAATTAGTTGTTCGGCAGTTGTGTTAAAATAATCTGCTTGTAAATCTTCATCTTTAATTTGAGCCTGCATATAGTCTTTTAATTCTTGTTCTGTTAAATCAAATAAATCCAGAATAAAAGCATCGTATGTTTTGCCGATATCTTCTAAATATCCATTTATATAGGCTTCGGAGGCCTTAATGCCTTCTTTCCGTTCTATGTCTATCAATTTTAAATAAAATACTTCAAAAAAGGCTTTAACTTTTTTCGGAATAGCTTTTCGCCGAGAATAAAAGCTTATAATATTTCCATTGTCATCGTATCTTATTTTAAAATCTGTTACAACCCAATAATATTTACCTGACTTAGTTAGGTTTTTAACAACAGCATGAATGTTTTGTCCAGCAAATAACCGGTCCCATAACATTTTAAAAATAACCTTTGGCATATCAGGGTGCCTAATTACATTATGAGGTTGCCCCATCAATTCCCATTCTTTATATTCAGAAATTTCCATAAAATAATTGTTGGCAAATTCAATTATACCTTTACGATCCGTTTTACTCATAATAGTTTTAAACGGATTTAGCTCAGTTTCAATGTTTAACGGTACAGGTCTTTTAATAATTTTCATAGAAATATCCTTAATATTTTAGCAAATCTTAGCAAAAATAGTTTATTTTTTTTAATATACATATGTTAAAAGGTGTTGAAT
Organism: Flavobacteriaceae bacterium; assembly: GCA_015494075.1. Taxonomy (GTDB): domain Bacteria; phylum Bacteroidota; class Bacteroidia; order Flavobacteriales; family Flavobacteriaceae; genus WGBX01. The sequence goes on along the minus strand of WGBX01000180.1, from coordinate 14,723 downwards.
TTATAAGTGCATCTATTTAATTGATTTTCGTTAAAATATTGTAGAAGAGCCTGCAAAATATTTTTTTACATATATTTGTCCTTATAAAATATTTTTATGAGTTTAAAGCGAAAAAACTTTCAAAATTTGCAGTTAAAAACTGAAGTGAAATCTAAGGCTTTCTCACCTCATGAAGGTTTTGCTGCCGGCATTGCGCCTTATTTAAGAGGGCCTTACAGTACTATGTATGTACGTCGGCCATGGACTATCAGGCAATATGCCGGTTTTTCAACTGCCGAAGAAAGTAATGCTTTTTACAAACGCAATTTGGCAGCAGGACAAAAAGGCCTATCGGTAGCATTTGACTTGGCAACCCACCGCGGCTACGATTCCGATCACCCTCGTGTTAAAGGAGATGTAGGGAAGGCCGGTGTAGCTATTGATACCGTTGAAGATATGAAAGTTTTATTTGATGAAATCCCCTTAGATAAGATGTCTGTTTCTATGACTATGAATGGTGCGGTTTTGCCTATTATGGCTTTTTATATTGTGGCAGCTAAAGAACAAGGTGTGTCACAAGAACTTCTTGCCGGTACAATTCAAAATGATATTTTAAAAGAATTTATGGTTAGAAACACCTATATCTATCCACCTACACCTTCCATGAAAATTATTTCCGATATTTTTGAATATACTTCTAAATATATGCCTAAATTTAATTCTATTAGTATTTCGGGTTATCACATACAAGAAGCAGGTGGAACACCTGAAATTGAATTAGCTTATACATTAGCTGATGGTTTAGAGTATATTCGCACCGGTATACAAGCAGGTATGGATATTGATAGATTTGCACCGCGGTTATCATTTTTTTGGGGAATAGGTATGCATCATTTTAAAGAAATAGCAAAAATGCGTGCTGCAAGAATGCTTTGGGCCAAAATTGTTAAACAGTTTAACCCGAAAAATCCTAAATCATTGGCTTTACGGACACATTCACAAACCAGTGGGTGGAGCCTAACAGAGCAAGATCCATACAATAATATTATGCGGACTTTAATAGAAGCATCAGCAGCTGCTTTTGGCGGCACCCAGTCTTTGCATACCAATGCGCTGGATGAAGCCATTGCATTGCCAACAGATTTTTCGGCACGTATTGCCCGAAACACACAAATATTTTTACAAGAAGAAACTTTAATTACTAAAACTGTTGACCCATGGGGTGGTAGTAAATACGTCGAAAAACTCACCAATGACATTGCACATAAAGCTTGGAAATTAATTCAAGAAGTAGAAGCCTTAGGCGGCATGACCAAGGCCATAGAAAAGGGCATTCCAAAATTACGTATTGAAGAAGCAGCAGCTGTTAAACAAGCAAGAATAGATAGTGGAAAAGATATGATCGTAGGGGTGAATGCTTATCAATTAGATAAAGAAGCGCCAATTTCTATTTTAGAAATTGATAATGATTTGGTGCGACAAAAACAAATTGAAAAATTACAAAAAATAAAAGCCGGAAGAAATGAAACGCATTTGCAAGAAATTTTAACAAGGTTGACTTTGGCGGCAAAAAATAGTACAGAAAATTTGTTATCTTTGGCTATTGAAGCTGCCGAAGCCAGAGCCACACTTGGAGAAATATCCGAAGCGCTTGAAAAAGTTTATGGTCGCTATAAAGCACAAATTCAAACTGTATCAGGAGTGTATGCCAGCGAAATAAAAAATGATGACAATTTTAAAAAAGCCAGAAAGTTAGCCGATACTTTTGCACAATTAGAAGGAAGGCGCCCCAGGATTATGATTGCAAAAATGGGTCAGGATGGTCATGACCGAGGCGCAAAAGTTGTGGCTACTGCTTATGCTGATATAGGATTTGATGTTGATATTAGTCCGTTGTTTCAAACTCCTCAAGAAGTTGCAAAACAAGCAGCAGAAAACGATGTTCATATTTTAGGCGTATCATCACTAGCGGCAGGGCATAAAACGTTAGTTCCGGAAGTTATTAAAGAATTACAAAAACTCGGTAGAGAAGATATATTTGTAATTGCAGGTGGCGTTATTCCCAAACAAGATTACCAATTTCTTTTTGATGCCGGTGTTGTTGGCATTTATGGACCCGGAACAAAAATTAGTGAAGCCGCCATAGATATGCTTCAAATATTATTACAAACAATAGATTAAATAGAAAGAGACTGGTTATCTTTTTATCTTTATTACCCTTAAAAAAGTATCATATCACTTTTTTTTCCGTATCATTTTCTTATTTTAGCCATACTTAAAAATAAAAAAATGAAAACAACTGCACTTAATAAAAAACACAAATCTCTTGGTGCTAAGATGCTGCCCTTTGCCGGATTTGAAATGCCCATTCAATATGAAGGAGTTAATGCCGAACATGAAACCGTCCGAAAAAAAGTAGGAGTATTTGATGTATCACATATGGGTAATTTTTTTGTTTCAGGGTATGAAGCCTTAAATTTTCTGCAATATATTACGAGTAATGATGTTGCCAAACTCAAACCCGGAAAAGTACAATATTCGTGCTTCCCGAATGAACAAAATGGCATTGTTGATGACTTACTTGTTTATCAGATAGATGAAAATAATTATATGTTGGTGGTAAATGGTGCCAATTTAGAGAAAGACTGGAACTGGGTTAACCAGCACGCCAAAAATTTTAAGGTATCTCTTAAAGATTTGTCAGCTCAATATAGCATTTTAGCTGTACAAGGTCCAAATGCGCCGGCTGTTATGCAAAAATTAGCAGGAGACAGTGCCGATTTAGAAAATCTTAAATATTATACATGGACCAAAGCCCATTTAGCCGGTCATCCGGACATTTTGGTGTCAGCAACCGGATATACAGGAGAAAAAGGTTATGAAATCTATGTTGATAATGCCTTAGTTGAAGACATATGGGATGATTTATTTGATAAAGGCAAAGTATACGACATAAAACCGGTTGGTTTGGGTGCTCGTGATACTTTACGATTAGAGAAAGGCTATTGTTTATATGGTAATGATATCGATGATACAACTTCTCCTATTGAGGCCGGTTTAGGATGGATTACTAAGTTTACAAAAGATTTTATTAATAGTAAAAATTTAAAAAAGCAAAAGGAAGAAGGTGTCACACGAAAATTAGTAGGTTTTAAATTAAAAGATAAAGGGATTGCACGTCATGGTTATGATATTGTTGACAAAAGCGGTAAAAAAATAGGTTATGTAACCAGTGGTACGATGTCACCAAGTCTTAAAGAGGCCATTGGAATGGGTTATGTGCCTAGTGAAAAAGCTAAATCCGGAAATCAAATTTTTATTCAAATCAGAAAAAAACAAGTGCCTGCCGAAATTGTAAAAATGCCTTTTTTATAAAAACAAGAATTATAAATTTATAATTTTGAGGTTCATTATCGAGAAAACCCATGATATTTTTAGAATTATATCATGGGTTTTTTATTAATCCTAAAAATATACTAGCTTAAATTTAAGCTGAATATTACTCAAAAATACAGCTTAAATCATTCAGAAATTTGAATTATTTTCATAAATTAGCACACATTAATCTTAAAAACTTAAAACTAAGCATATGAAAAAAAGATCATGGGCAGAGCCCTATAAAATTAAAATGGTTGAACCTTTGCGAATGCTTTCTAAAAAAGAAAGAGAAAAAGCAATGGCTGATGCCGGTTATAATACATTTTTATTACGTTCAGAAGATGTTTACATTGACTTGCTCACCGATAGCGGCACCTCAGCAATGAGTGACCGCCAATGGGCAGGGATGATGTTAGGTGATGAAGCTTATGCAGGTAGTCGTAATTTTTATCATCTTGAAAAAACTGTTCAAGACATTTATGGTTATAAGCATCTGGTGCCAACCCATCAAGGACGTGCAGCCGAACATATGATTTCAAGAATACTAATAAAGCCCGGCGATTATATTCCCGGAAATATGTATTTTACAACCACAAAATTACACCAAGAATTGGCCGGTGCTAAGTTTGTTGATGTTATTGTTGATGAAGCTCATGACCCTAACAGTGAATATCCGTTTAAAGGTGATATCGATTTAAATAAATTACAAGCTTTAATTGATAAAGTTGGTGCTGACAAGATTCCATATGTAGCTATGGCTACAACAGTTAATATGGCCGGTGGCCAACCTATTTCATTGAAAAATTTGAAAGCGGTCAGAGAATTAACCAAAAAATATGGTATTGATATTGTTCATGATATGACTCGAGTAGCTGAAAATGCTTATATGATTCAGCAAAAAGAAGAAGGTTATCAGGATAAAACTGTTGCTGAAATTGTGAAAGAAATCAATAGTTTGACAGATCATGCAACCATGAGTGCTAAAAAAGACGCATTAGTAAATATCGGAGGATTTTTAGCCACAAATGATCCTCGTGTTTTTGAAGAAGCGCGTAATATGGTTGTTGTATATGAAGGTTTGCATACCTATGGCGGTTTAGCAGGACGTGATATGGAAGCTATGGCAATTGGTATTAAAGAATCTGTTATGGATGAACATCAAAAAGCCAGAGTAGGCCAAGTGCAATATTTAGGTGATTTATTGATTAAATCCGGTGTTCCTGTTGTTAAACCTATTGGAACACATGGTGTTTTCTTAGATGCCAAAGCTTTTTATCCGCATTTGTCACAGGATGAATTTCCGGCTCAAACTTTAGCGGCCGAACTTTATATAGATTCGGGTGTGAGAGCTATGGAAAGAGGTGTTGTGTCGGCAGGTCGTAATAAAGAAACAGGTCAACATAATTATCCTAAATTAGAATTGGTTCGTTTAACAATTCCTCGTCGTGTTTATACACAAGCGCATATGGATGTAGTTGCCGAATCGGTCATTGATGTATTTGAAAATGCTAAAAATGCACGAGGTTTAAAAATGATTTATGAACCTAAATATTTACGGTTTTTCCAAGCTAGGTTTGAAAAATTATAACTTCTAATTTTTTTAAGTCCTAAATAAATAGCCTGCTGTGTTTGTAGCAGGCTATTTATATATGGATGAGTTTTTTAAATATCTAAATATGATCATTCCAATTTTTGGGTTTAGGTGTATGAAGTTTTCCTACCGATTTGGCAACAATAGTAGAGACAGTAGCATCTCCTGTTACATTGATGACAGTTCGCATCATATCTAACGGCCTGTCAATAGCAAAAATCAAAGCTAAGGCAATTGGTAATTTTTCAGAAGGAAATCCCAATGCTTCTAAAACTATTACTAACATAATCATGCCGGCGCCCGGAACTGCCGCAGCACCAATAGAAGCCAATAATGCCGTTAATATAATCGTTAATTGGTTGGTAAAACTCAAGCCTTCCGGCCATAAAACTTGTAAAATGAAAACAGCAGCAACAGCTTGATATAAACTAGTGCCATCCATATTTACAGTAGCTCCGACAGGTAGAACAAAACTGGAAACTTCTTGATCTACACCAATATGTTCTTCAACCCGTTCCATAGTTACCGGCAAAGTAGCGGCGCTAGAGCTGCTGCTAAAAGCTAATAATTGAGCCGGCGCTAATTGTTTCATAAACCAAAATGGATTTTTGCCTGTAAAAAACTTCAACATTAACATGTAAACAATCAGCATGATAGATAACCCCAATATGACAGCAAATCCATATTTTAAAAGACTGCTAAGTAATTCCCAATCGCCAGCGGTACCTACAATAACATTAGCAATAAGTGCAAATACGGCATATGGTGCCGTAAGCATAATTATATCAACCATCTTCAAAATAGCTTCATTTAATGAGTCAAAAATATCTTTTAAAGGTGCTGCTTTATGCTCAGGAATCAGGATTAATGTGATGCCTAAAAAAATAGCAAAAAAGATAACTTGAAGCATATTGCTATTGCTACTCATAGCCTTGAAAATATTATCAGGGACAATATCAACTAAAAATTGTAATTTAGGTTGGGTCTTTTGTTGTTTGGCAACAGTAATCTTTTGTGCTATTTTTTGGTTTCCGGCATAGGTTTGTTCCAGTTTAGAAATTGTGTCTTTTGAAACGCCGGCTCCGGGCTGCAAGATGTTTACCGTTATTAAACCGATGCTTATGGCAAAAATGGTAGTTAGTATATATAAGCCAATAGTTCTTAAACCTATTGTTTTAAATTTGGCAATATCCTTTAAATCTGATACACCTTTAACTAATGAGGCTAAAATCAGAGGAATGGCTATTAGTTTTAATAAGTTTACAAAAATTTTACCCCATGGTGCAATCCAATCATATGTAAATTGTTTTCCGCCATCAAATTGCAATAATAAAAATCCGGCTAACAGTCCGGCTATCATTCCAATTAATATTTTCCAATGTAAGGCCAATTTTTTTTTCTTTTCCATATTTTATAATTTGTGCTTAAAGATATAAAATTTGAATAAATAAAAAAACCGAAGCCTCAAACATTTATGATTAAGGTAATTAAAGTAATTTTAATTCTTTTCCTCTCAAACCATTTAAAAAGGCACTAATATCCATTTGTTTTTTACCTTGTAATTTAATGGTTTCAGGAAAAATATAACCATCTTTTACGGCTATTTTCAAATGTTTTTTATTTAATTTAATATGACCGACGGGTTCTGAATGGTTTACTTCTTCAAAATGACTTTTATAAATAAACCATTTTTTAGGCTCATCCTTATCAATTTTTAAAAGAGTCCAGGCTCCGGGATATTCAGACAGCCCTCTGATATGATTATAAATTGTTTGAGCGGGTTTATACCAATCAATACGGGTATTGTCAGCATTTAATTTTGGTGCTTTTTTAAGATCGGTTCTGTTGGTTTGCGGTTGTGGATTTATTTTTTTTTGGGCAATTAGTTCAACAGTAGATAAAACCAAATCACTTCCTAAAAGCATTAATTTATCATGCAAACTACTTGCATTATCTTGAAAGGAAATACTTGTTTTTTCTTGTAAAATTATAGCGCCCGTATCTATTTTGTCATCTATAAAAAAGGTTGTCACACCAGTTTCATTTTCTCCATTAATTAATACCCAATTGATGGGTGCCGCACCTCTATAATTGGGTAGAAGAGAGGCATGCAAATTAAAAGTTCCTAACCTTGGAATTTTCCAAACTACTTTTGGGAGCATTCTAAAAGCTACTACCACTTGTAATTCGGGATTTAAAGCCTTTAATTGTGCAACAAATTGTTCATCTTTTAAATTTTCCGGTTGTAAAATAGGTAAGTTGTGTTGTTTAGCAAATTTTTTAACGGCACTTTCGCGTAATTTTTTACCTCTGCCCGCCGGTTTATCAGGAGCTGTTATTACGCCTGCAATAGGATAATGATTGTCAATTAATTTTTTTAAACTTGCCACCGCAAATTCAGGTGTCCCCATAAAAACAATTCTTGGCTTTTGTGTCATTTCTTCGTATTTTTAGCAAAAATAAGATAAGATTTTAAACTTAAGTTTATGTTTCAAAAATTATTTAAGGCTAACCAGATAAAACAGATCGATCAGCAAACCATTTTACGACAAAATATAAGCTCGTGGGAATTGATGGAACGTGCAGCTACAAGGCTATTTGAGCATATTTTCCCTCATTTGAATGCAACGCAGGAAATTTATATTTTTTGTGGCCAAGGGAACAATGGCGGTGACGCTTTGGTTTTAGCACGATTATTTTTAGCAAAAGCTATAAAAGTAAAATGTTACGAAGTTTCATTGGGCGCAAATGAAGCACCTGATTTTGCTTTAAACAAAGAAAAATTTCGTCAATTAAATGGTCAAATTGAATTTTTTAATACTGAAATTATTCCTGAAATTAAATCAAATGATTTGATTATTGATGGTATTTTTGGAACAGGTTTGTCAAGGCCCGCTAATGGTATGTCCAAAAAAGCAATTGAATTTATAAACAATTCCGGCGCAAGAGTTATCAGTATTGATCTGCCATCAGGTTTGTATGCCGACAAGTCTAATCATCAGGATGATGCAATTGTAAAAGCTGATGTTATTTATACTTTTCAATTTCCTAAAATAAGCTTTTTTTATCCTGAAAATGCACTTTATGTTCCACAATATAAAGTTGTAGATATAGGACTTGATACTGATGTTATTGACAACCTGCCAACCAATTATTATTTGCTGACAGAACATATAAAAGATATAATTAAACAGCGGCCGGTGCAGGCACATAAAAATACATTTGGACATGCTTTGCTTGCAGGTGGTAGTTATGGCATGTACGGCTCTGTTATTTTAGCATCCAAAGCTGCTTTGCGCATAGGAGCAGGTTTGGTAACTAATTTGATTCCTCAGAATGCCTATAGTATCAGTCAAACATATGTTCCTGAGGTGATGACTTTAGCAGATCAGCCTTCTGAATACCTCACAAAAATAAAAATTCCCGATAAAATTAATGCTGTTGGCATAGGTATGGGCATGGGACAACATCCTGAAACACAAAAAGCTCTTAAAAAATTCTTGAAAAAATGGGATAAAGCATTGTTGCTTGATGCAGATGCATTAAATATATTGTCTTTGCATCCTCAATGGCTAAAATACTTGCCTAATCAAAGCATTATTACACCTCATCCGGGAGAATTTCAACGTCTGGCTGGATCATGGAACAACGACACGAATAAACTTGAAAAACTAAAAAATTTAGCAAATAAATTTAAACTTATTGCAATTCTCAAAGGCGCTTATACTACTATATCTGACGGAAAAAATTTTTATATCAATCCAATAGCTAATCCGGCACTGGCTACTGCCGGTAGTGGCGATGTTCTATCGGGCATCATAACAGGTTTGTTAGCTCAAAATTATTCACCATTAAAAGCGGCTTTACTAGGAGTTTATTTACATGGTGTAACAGCCGAAAGTTATACCAAAAAATATAATAGTTATAGCATGATTGCTTCTGATATTATAAAGGAATTAAAGTATTTGTAACTAATATAACCTATTGAATTACTTGATATTTGCATAAATAAGTTTGATATTAATGTATATAAATGAACTTAAAAAATATTTATCTTTGCACCAAACAAAAAAAAGTATTATGTCAGAAAACAAAGAACACATACAAGTTTTAATATTAGGATCAGGACCGGCAGGTTATACAGCCGGCATTTATGCTGCCAGAGCCGGATTTAAACCGGTAATATATACAGGCATGGAAATGGGTGGTCAGTTAACAACCACAACCGATGTAGAAAATTACCCCGGATTCCCTAACGGCTTACAAGGTCCGAAACTGATGGAAAATATGCAAAAACAAGCTGAACGTTTCGGTACGGAAGTGCGTTTCGGTATGGCAACTGCTGTTCAATTTGCCGATAAAGCCGGCGAAAAGCATGTTGTAACTATTGATAATAACAAAGAAGTTACTGCCGATGTGGTAATAATTGCAACTGGTGCATCTGCCAAATATCTAGGTCTGGAAAGCGAACAACGTTTACGTGGCGGTGGTGTATCTGCTTGTGCTACATGCGACGGCTTTTTTTATAAAGGTTTGACTGTTGGTGTAGTCGGCGGTGGTGATGTAGCTGCCGAAGAAGCCAGTTATTTGGCAGGTTTGGCCAAGAAAGTTTATATGTTTGTGCGACGCGACCAAATGCGTGCTTCCAAAGCTATGCAAGACCGCGTTAAACGGATTGACAATATTGAAATTAAGTGGAATACCGAAATCGATGAAGTTTTAGGCGACAAAGTGGTTGAAGGTGTTCGTGTAGTGAATAACAAAACCGGTGAAAAGGAAGTTATCCCCATGGAAGGATTATTTATTGCCATCGGGCACCAACCCAATACCGGGTTTCTCGGTGGGCAAATTGAGTTGGACGAACGTGGTTATATTAAAACAGAATGTGATACAACTAAAACCAACAGACCTGGTGTTTTTGCTGCCGGTGATGTAATGGATCCGGTTTATCAACAAGCAGTTACCGCTGCCGGTTCCGGTAGTAAAGCGGCTTTAGATGCCGAAAGATATTTGGCAGCTCTTGAAGACGAATAAAATTTAATAATTTATTATAAAAAGGGGCTGAATTTTTTTCAGCCCCTTTTTTACTGCTTATTTACGTAAAACCAATTCTAATTCTTTTATAGGTACAGATGCCGTAAAGCGACCATAATTGAGTAAGGCCTTATTCTTTTCAATTTTTTCGATGGTTGCATTAGCCTGACTACCTTTTATACGGACTTGGTCACCTATTTTGGGCGTAAACTTCATGGTTTTAATTTCTATTTTTTCTAGTTCTTTAGCTACATTTTTATTTTTCAATTCAGTAGTAACTTCATTTTTAATTTGGGCTTGTATTTTTTTTTCTTTTTGTTGTTTTATACGACTCTGTTTTGATTGTTTTTTTGTTTTATCTAATTGCGGAAATTTTTTATTTTTTTCTATTTCTGCCCATTTAAAAACTTGAGTTGTTAGCCGTTTGGCATTTTGATGCTTAAAATAATCTTCAAATAATTTGCTTATGCGTTCACCTGCTTTAAGCAAATCATTTTCCATTTGATAAAGTTTATTAAACCTGTTTAATTTTAGTAATAAATTTTTATTAAGTTCAACTTGTTGCTTTTGCTCTTCTTTTAATGCAATTTTTAAGGCATCATATTGCGCTTGCAAATCTTTCATGTCTTTAATCTCACGTTGCATTTTTGTTAAAGTACGATCAAATTTAACCTTATTTTTATCAACCTTTTTTTTTGCCTTGTTGATAATACTATACGGAATACCTATTTTTTGTGCTACTTCAAAAGTAAATGAACTGCCTGCTTGTCCGATATTTAGCTGATAGGTAGGCTGTAAATTTCCGGTATCAAATTCCATATGGGCATTAATAATTTCGGGGTATTTATCAGCTATCAATTTTAAATTATTATAGTGTGTAGTAATAATGCCATAGGCGCCTTTGCGGTAAAATTCTTCTAAAAAAGCTTCAGCTAGTGCACCTCCTAAATCCGGATCAGAGCCTGTTCCAAATTCGTCAATTAAAAAAAGTGTATCAGGATTGATTTTACGTAAAAAATTTCGCATATTTTTTAACCTGTAACTATATGTTGAGAGTTGGTTTTCAATAGACTGATTGTCACCAATATCTGTTAAGATATTTTGAAATAAACTTAAACGGCTACTTTCATGGACAGGAATCAATATACCGGCTTGAGCCATTAGTTGCAGTAAGCCTACTGTTTTTAAACTGATACTTTTGCCACCTGCGTTAGGTCCCGAAATAATAATGATACGCTTTTGTTCATTTAATTCGATATTTTGAGGAACCACAGGCAAGCCCATTTTTTCATTGGTTATTTTAAGTAAAGGATGATAAGCCTTGACTAACTTCAAAGATTTATCTTTTGAAAATTGGGGTTTGACAGCTGAAATTTCTTTGGCGAATTTGGCTTTTGCAGCTATAATATCAAGGTCAATTAAATATCGATTGTAGCTGAGTAATATAGGTTTGTAAGGACGCAAAGCATCTGTAAGTTCTTTTAATATTTTAATTACTTCTTGTTTTTCATCATATTTTAAGTTAAACAGTCGTTTTTGTAATTGTCCGGTTGCTTCTGGTTCCATAAAAACAATACTACCGGTTTTAGATGTTCCTAATAAACTGCCTTTAACTTTTTTTCTAAAAGCTGCTTGTACGGCAAGCACATTACGATCTTCTATTTGACTTTCTTTGATGTCAGCCAAATAACCCAGTTTGTCATATTTTCGTTTTTCTTGCGCAAAAACTTGTAATATTTCTTGATAAACTTTATTTATTTGATGTCTTATATTTGCCAGTTCTTCGGAAGCACTATCTTTAATTTCACCGTACGCATCTATTTTGGTATTGATTAGTTTGGCTATTTCCGGATGAAATTTGAGTACTTCAATCTGTTCTAGTAGAAATGGAAAATAAGTATTAAATTTTATAAAGAATTTATGTAAGTTTTGAATAATTTCAATGGCTTTGGCTATGTTCAATAAATCTTTAGGCTCTATAAACGTATTTTCAACATCTAGTTTTTTCAATTCTTTTTCAAAGGGTTGAATATAATGATAGGGGAGTGGGTTATCACTTTCTAAAGATGACAGGTATTCATTCGTAATATTTAATTTATTAATGATAGATAATTTATCAAATTCAGGCAATATCCGTAAGCTTTCTTGCTTTGCGTTTTCTGATTGAGCATATTGTGAAATATGCTTCAATATTTGGTCAAATTCCAGATCTTGTAAGGCTTTTGGATGAATAGTTTGTTTTTTTCTCATTAAATTTGTTTCCTTAATATTGCAAAAGTAATAAAATGAATGTAAAGATAGAATCATCTTGGAAAAAGCAACTGGCAGATGAGTTTGAAAAAGCTTATTTTGTTGATTTGGTTAATTTTATAAAAAATGAATATCAAAACCAGCTTTGTTTACCAAAAGGTAAAGATATTTTTAATGCCCTTGATCAAACGCCTTTTGAGAAAGTTAAAGTAGTTATAATGGGTCAAGATCCTTATCCCACACCAGGGCACGCTCATGGCTTATGTTTTTCGGTACAAGAACATGTTAAGCCTTTACCGCCTTCTTTAATTAATATTTTTAAGGAAATCCAAACTGACTTGGGGCTTAATATTCCGCCAAATGGTTCGTTAATAAGATGGGCAAAACAAGGTGTGCTATTGCTTAATGCTGTTTTAACGGTACGTGCCGGTCAGCCACGGTCTCACCAAGGAAAAGGCTGGGAGGTTTTTACCAATCAAATAATAAAGACAATTTCTGATAACAAAGAAAATGTTGTTTTTATGCTTTGGGGTGGCGATGCTAAAAAGAAAATAAATTTAATAGACAGTTCCAAACACCTTATTTTAACGTCGGGACATCCTTCTCCGTTAAGTGCCAACAGAGGTTACTGGTTTGGAAACAAACATTTTTCTAAAGCCAATAATTTTCTCCAATCTAAAGGATTGGAGAAAATTAATTGGTGAGTTTGAAATTTTAATTTATTTAGGATTATTGATTTGATAAGTCAATAATCTTTCAGGTTGTAGTTTATTAATTTTAATATTTTGAGCTCTACCGCGGCAATTTTCTTCAGCACCACATGAACTCAAACTCATAATGATTAACAAAAAGCCTAGTATCAACCAATAATTTTTCATCTATTTATAATTATTTTAATATTTTAAGTTAATTCCGGCAGTAGCTACCGGATATTCTTGCAAAGTATAATCGGCAAAAATTTCTAAAAAGAATAAATTCAATTTAATTCCTGCTTTTGCTTTCAATCCGTCCAGATCGTAAGTTGAATGTAAGGGGTCATATATGGTCAAACTTTCACTGCCAATTGTATTGCCATTATTATCTTGTATTTCATAAGTATAATCATATGTGCCTAATATATCCAGACTTGTAAAGCCTTTAGAATAACCTACTGCCGAATAAAAACTTAAAAATTTATAGTCTAACGATGCCATTCCTTGAAATGACAAACTTGTTATACTCATATCTACGGCTTTGTCGCTATCGGGCTCTTCGTAACCGGCAGAAATATTTTGAATCGAACCATGTATAGCAAGGTTTAAATGTGGTTTTTTATTTTCTTTATTTTTAGGAAGATATTGTGTAATACTATGTTTTATGCCTAAGCCTAGAATTTGAAAATAACCACCATCGCTACTTGTTAGTTTTGGACTATATCTTAAATTGGCTTCTGTACCTAAAGGTAGCCCTACTGAAAGTTGAATCATTGGAGCCGGTACTGCATTTACTGGTAATTCATCTTTAATACCATCGGGCGCATCAAATTCATAAATTTTATACTCATTGTTAGCATTATCGGGAATAACTATTTTCATTCGAGTTTGACTTATGGTTCCCATTACAGTCGGTAATTGATTTGGGCCGCTTTCAATTTGCAAATAGTTATAATCATTTTGGTTGAATATAAAATACTCATCTTGTGAAGGTACAAAAGCGCCTGACCCACTAATGCTTAGTTGAATATGAAAAGGTTTTAATGGTTTTGCACTTGTTATCCAACCTGCATTTGTAGCGTACATTAAACCTTTAAAAACCGGACGTGTGTAGTCTGTAACAAATTTTTGGCCATCACTTTCAGCCGCAAAAATGTCAAAAAATTGCGCTTGTGAATGAAGAACACTAGCTAAAAATACAAATAAAAAAATTTTTTTCATAAAAGATTTTTTAAAGTTACTTATGTTACAAATATAAAATAAATATTAATACGTCAGTAAGCTGCTTATTTTATAGTTTTTTAATTTATCACGACCTGATAAGAACGATAATTCAATTAAAAAATTAAGCATAACAACTTCGCCGCCTGCTTTTTCAACTAATTTAACCACAGCTTGTGCTGTACCTCCTGTGGCTAATACATCATCATGGATTAAAACCTTTTCTCCCGGTTTTATGGCATCGATATGCATACATAATGTATCAGTACCGTATTCTAAATCGTAAGATTCAGAAAATGTTTTATAAGGTAATTTTCCGGGCTTTCTAATAGGAACAAAGCCGGCATTTAGATGTTCGGCCAATAAAGTACCAAAGAAAAAGCCTCGCGCCTCAATACCCACAACTTTATCAATATTTTCTGGTACTAAATTTAAGAGTGCTTCTGTTGTATAACGTAAGGCATCAGCATCTGCAAGAAGTGGTGTTATGTCTTTAAAAATAATTCCGGGTTTGGGAAAATCTTTAATATCTCTGATATAATTTTCGATTTTAATGGGCATGCCAGTATATTTTTTTT
>WGBX01000179.1 GCA_015494075.1 Flavobacteriaceae bacterium | reverse complement strand
GGTTAAAGCTTCTTGTGATCTTATTATTTGCACTACCAAATTTTGGATTTTATCTTATAAAAGGTATTTTACAATGTTGTTTTTAGGTATGCAATTCATCTTTCATCAATTACAACTTATTTATTTTCATATAAAAAGAAGCCGGCCCAATGGGCCGGCTTCCGGTTAAATATGTTTTAGGGCTTATTGTTCCCACCAAATTTTAGAAGTGTTTAAATCTTCTGCTGGTAGTAAACCTTGTACACCTTGTGCCCATCCATTAGGATTAACAGTTTTGGAGTTGTCAGGGTATAACATTCTGTGAGGAATAACACCACCATTTACAGCATCCGGGGCCGGGTGTAATGCTGGCCATCCGGTTCTTCTTTGTTCTGCCCAAGCAGCATAACCGTCAGGGAATAATGCAAACCATTTTTCTTCACCTATTACTTGTGCCAAGCCACCAGGTGCAATAGCAGGGTCATTAGCATCTGCAATTCTATCTGTTGCATATTGTTGTGCCCATGCGTCAACTTGATTATTATCAGCACCAACACTAGCAAAGTAATCATAATATGCAGCATATGAAGTTTCAATACCTTTTCTTAACATATCTTCTGCAACTTCACCTGTATTATAAATTACAGCACCTTCTGCTCGGTTTAACCAAGTATATGCTGCGCTAAAAAGTGTGAATGGTGAATCTTGTTGATCAAATATGTTATTTATTTTAGTTGCAGAACTTGGATAAGATGCATATCCATAAGGTAGTCCATCTCCTCCACCAGAATATACATATAGACGATAGTCTAAATGTGTATTTGAAGTAGGGTTTTTCGGATCATTTAATCCAGCTCCCCACGGTCCTGGATTACCTTTCAATGCATCAGTCAATTCTTTGGTAACATTAAAATCACCAGGTCTAGATAGAGAGATTGGGTTCACAACACCACCGGCTACATCCGGTGTAAATACCATATTATCGGCATTGTCTTCTATAACACCATATACATTGTTTAAGGCTTCATTAAATGCAGCTTCCGCTAATGTAGAGGCATCAGTATTAGACAATTGTATACTCAAAGCCAAAATAAATGAGTTGGCAAATTTTCCCCATTTGTTGATGTCACCACCATAAAAAATGTCAGTATCTGCATCAGGTGTAAAAGCATTAGGGTTTAAAAGATCTCTTGCCGCTTTGGCTCTTTCAATTAAGTCTAAGTAGATATCTCTTTGTGGTGTATAATTAGGTGTTAGTAAATCTACACCATTTAAAGCATCAAAATAGGGAATATCACCATATGTGTCAGTAATTCTTTTGGTAATAAATACACTGGTTAATTCAGCAATAGCTTTCATATTATCGGTTGCACCTCTAACATCTTGATCAGTATCAGCTACTTCTTTCAAATTGTTTAATTGTTCAACATAATATCTGTACCATGAACCAACATATTGTACATATCTTTGTTCTTGAGTATAAACAGTTTGTGATTGATATTGTGCATACAATGTAGCATTTGAATAGTACACACGGCCTCCATTGCTTGCAAAACTGGCCATGGCACCTCTTAATAAGGCATCTGTATTACCCTCAACAGGTACAGATGGGTCTCTGTTAATGTCCCCAAAGTCAATTCTATCGCAAGAACCGAGTGTCAGGGCTACTAACGCTATGATATAAATTATTTTCTTCATTTTATATTATTTTTATTTTTATAATGTTAATCTTACATTGAAACCGTAACTGGCTGTACCCGGCAATTGTGCATCATCACCAAACATATATCCGAATTCAGAAGGATCCCAATTATGTTTGTTTTCACTAGATACAGCTATCATACCTAAGTTTCTACCGATAATACCAATAGAAGCCGCTTTAATATTTTTTCCCAAAAGTGATTTAGGGAATGAATAGGTCAAGCTTACTTCTGCTAATTTCATATAGCTTGCATCGTGAATAAAACCTTCTGCTAAACTAGGGTATTGTTGTTGGTAATAATCCTTTGTTGGTACATATTGGTCATACGGATTGCCTGATGTATCCACTCCTACGACATGTACACCACCACCGTCGGCAACATCAAGACGTTTTTCAATACCTTTATCATTTAGGCCTGCAGTTTCTTCTAATATACCTGTATAGGTACCCCACCATTCAGTCAAAGAGAAGAAGTTCCCACCTTTTTGGTAGGTAATAGTGGCTGACAAATTGATATTTTTATAACGGAATGAATTAATAATACCACCATTAAAATCCGGTAAAATACTGCCGAAATAATGATTTGCTTCAGTAACATAAAGTCCAGTATTAGGATCAATAATATTATTACCATTATCGTCTTTTTTAATAGCAGTACCTACTAATTGACCATATTCTTCACCCGGAATGTTCAAGACAGAAACTACACCAAATGAACTTCGAGATAATAGTTGACTATCTTGACCTTCAGCCAATTCCAGAACTTTTACATAAGGATTAGAGAAGTTTACAGTTAAATTCCAACCAAAATCTTGGTTTTTAATAATATCACCACCTAATTCTATTTCAAATCCGGTTCTTTGTACATCACCGGCATTGGTCATCAAGGTTTGGGCACCTGTTTCGTAAGGTACTTCTGTTCCGATAATTTCATCTTTACGGTGTTCATTAAAGTAGGTCAAAGAGAAGATCATTCTGTTTTTTAACATTTTCAAGTCAATACCAGCTTCATAAGCAGCAGATGTTGCAGGCTTAACGTTAGGATCTACAATCGTATTAGGGCCATACATTAATGGCAAACTGTTGTATGAATTATAATCACCTGCCCCAATTCTATAACCCGGATTTAAACTATTTGCACTTACTTCTGTTCCTACTTCTGCATAACTTAAACGTAATTTACCAAAGTTGATAAATTCAGGCATTTCCATAGCTTGTGAGAATACAAAACTCAAACCGGCAGACCCAAACATAAATGAGTTAGGGTTTTCTCTTCCCACCAAATCATATCGGCTATCCCATACATTAGAGACATCTCCAGTTAAGAATAAATAGTCTTTAAAATTAAATTTCACTCTGGAAAATACAGTATATGTTTCAAATTCACTATATGAAGTTTCAGGTATGATAACTTCTTTTGAATTTGAGAAGTTATAAACATCAGGGATCACAAATCCTGCAGAAGTTGGTTTACCAGTACGAGACATTGCACTTGTTAAACCTTCAGAAGAAGAACCTCTATAATTTCCACCTAAAATAACTTGCAACTTAAGATCTTCATTGATTTGTTTTTTATAGTCCCCCATTAATTTTATTTCATTCAATTCATAGTAATTTTTAGCTTGTGTCATTGAATTTAAATAATCTGTATAGCCAAATGATAATGCATTCGAATTATATTGCATTAAATAATTTGTTTTTCTTTCATATTTATAATCCGTTGTAGTTTTAGAGGCACTAGCTTTTAAATCTAACGCATCACTAACTTTATAATCAAAATCTACAATACCGACACTTCTGTTATAAGTTGTGTTATAACTTTCTTGATCTAATTGCCAATACGGGTTAAACCAGAAAACAGGTTTTTCAACAGCAGCACCTCCGGGAATATATCCTAAATCTGCTAATAAATAGCCATAAGGACTCCACCAGTTCCAAGATGCAGTATAACCATTTACTGTTGTTAAATCTTTCAATTCTTTCATTTTCTCAGTGGAAAGTTGACGACCAAACCATTGGTTAAAAGAACCGGAAATTGGGTTTGCATAACTGTCATCAAAATTAGTACCGCCGTAAATATCTTTACTTGATAATGTACCATTAAAACCAATAGTAAATTTATCAGTAACATTAACACTAAACTTAGCAGTAGCTATGTTTTGAGTTAATCCGGATGTAGGAATTAAACCTGATACATTATTGGTAGAAAATGTAATACGGCCGGTTGCTTTGTCACTACCACCACTGATAGCAAATCCGGACTTACTATTGATACCGGTATCATAAAAATCTTTAACATTATCGGGTTGAGCGACGTATTTTTGAGGTTGTGCAAAATATGGGTTACTATTGTTTTCACCCGGCCACCAAGTGTACCAAGGCATATAATCCTGCCCATCAAATTTAGGCCCCCAACTTTCATCAGCATAAGGACGTTTAATATATCTTTGACCATCAAGATCTTGCCATTCTACCGGATAATTAGTTGCAGAGGCAAAATTAAAAGTGTCAAATTCAGATTCACCTCTATAACCTTGACCATATTCATTTTGATAGTTTGGCAAATATGCAACTTTGTCAAAAGTTGTGTTGTTGTAAATATCTACAGTTAATTTGCCTTTTTTACCTGATTTGGTTGTAACGATTATGACACCGTCAGCACCTCTTAAACCATAAAGAGAAAGAGCTGAAGGGCCTTTCAAGACGTTAATAGATTCGACATTGTCCATGTCAATATTATCAGAAGAAGTTTCTACACCATCAACGATATATAAAGCTTCTTGTCGTCCTAATGCAGAAATAGCACCACGCAAATAAACTTTACCTGTTTCGCCTAACTTAGAACCGGCTTGCGCATGTACTTGCACGCCGGCAACTTTACCTGACATGGCAGTTTTAATGTTAGTGTCTTTACCAATGGTTAAGTCCTTAGCTTTTACAACTTGTTGTGCGTAAGTTACTTCTTTTGGTTTTTCTTTAATACCTTGTGCACCGGTAATAACAACTGTTTCCAATTGGTCACCCGGTTTTAATTGTACGTTGATCACATTAGAGTTACCAACTTTCTTTTCAACGGTTTGATACCCTACATAAGAGTAGACTAAGGTTTGTCCTAAGTCTGCCTTAATAGAATATTTTCCGTCAAAATCTGTGGTGGCACCAATATTAGTTCCTTTCACCACAATGTTTACACCCGGCAGGGGCTCCCCTGTACCGGCTTCAGTAACCACACCTGTGATTACCTTGCTTTGTGCAAATGTTACTTGCACAACTAACGCTAGCAAGAGCGTTAACATTACATTAAACTTTGTTCTCATCTTCTTTTATTTTTGAGTTTGTCAAGCACAAATATCTTAAATAAAAGTTAATTATCCAACTTTTGTATTAAGATTTTCATAAGAAATGTTTAATTAAAACTTAATAGTCTCTTTAATATTGATGTAAGATGCCTGATAATCAGATTGATAGCCTGTGTTAAAAGGCTTAACATATTCAAATGTTAAAATCTGATTTTTATTATGAATTTGCACACCTATCCCGGTGTTTATATAAGAAGTTTCTACTTGATTTTTATAATTTTTAACAATATAGTCTGCAATTAGGTAGATATTTGTTTTGTTGTTAACATAAATCAGGTCATTTTGTAGGCTTATTAAGTCAGAGAAAAAACTATTGTCGTTTTTTTTATTTCTAAGGATATCTGTTTGTCGATTTGTTATTGCTAATGAATTTTCGGTGTGGTTTTGATACAAATTCAGGTAAGTTTTTAAATAAAAATTATGTTTTATTTTTAGTTGGTTCAATAATTTTAATAAGCCGGTATATTCATTGTTATTTTGTATATTTTCTTGTATCTTCAAAGAGATATAACCATTAGCTTTACTATGTTTTGTATAATTATAATTATAATGAATGCCTAGAAACTTTTTAGATATAAAATCATTGATGGATGTAGTTATATTTTGAAATAAAATATTTATACCTATTTGATGTTTCTTAAAATTTGTTTTAGCAGTAAACTCATTGATAATATTAATGTTGCTGCTATCTTGTTGGTTTATTAAAAAACCTTGTTGTATTGTTAAATTCCTGCCAAATAGATGTTTGAATTCTAAATCTAATAAAATATTTTGAGCGATTTCATCTTTTTGCCACTTAAAAATTAAATTCTCATCAAGGTTAAAAATATTTTTTGTTTTTAAACCAAAATCTCCAAACAATTGCCATTTTGATTGATAAATAAACCCAATATTCCCGCTTAGTTGATTTGCTTTGACCTTCTCGAGCTTCATTACAATATAATTATGCCCTTTTTCAAAATTTATAAAAGGTTTTTCTTTTAACTGAAGGTAAGTACTTTTATTAAATTCATCGTTAAGTGTTATTAAATTGGTATTATTTAATTTTCGATTTTTTAATTTTCTTAATAGATATTTTTGTACGTTTTTTGGTGGTTTAATCTTTCCAATATAAACAAGACTATCAATTTTTGCAGGGTTATTTAACTCTAAATGATAATAAAGTGTAAAATGTTTTGATTGAAAGCGTACGCTGTCCGGAATAATTCTATTAAATAGATATCCTTTTTGGATATATTTTTCATTTAAGTTTGTTAAAAAGTGTGCTAACGTGCTAATTTTGATTTTTTTTTGCAACTTTTCCAGAGGCGTTTGTATATATATATATAATGTATCATTTTTATCAAACTCAGCAAGTGTTTTTTCGTATTTTTTTTGGGTAATATTTTTCGGGTTATCCTGACTGAATAACAAATTAACCGAGCTGTATAAAATTAAAATTATCAACAATCGCATAAACTTAGGTGCTTAAAACCAATATGGCTAAAATATGAAAGATTTCAATAAATACAGCCTCTCTATTTTATTTTAAATAATATAGTGCAATTTAAAATCTTATTCATTAGCAACTTTTAAATAAAATTTTGTAATTGTATATAAATCAGTTTGAAAAACAAAAAAATATTTCTATCTTTGCCGTCCGAAAAGAATAAAGTTAAATAAATAAACATATGCCTACAATTCAACAATTAGTTAGAACAGGAAGAACCAAAATAACTAAGAAGAGTAAATCGGCTGCTTTAAAAGGAAGTCCGCAAAAACGTGGTGTATGTGTGCGTGTTTATACAACAACGCCTAAAAAACCAAACTCTGCAATGAGAAAAGTTGCACGGGTTCGTTTGACAAACGGCAATGAAGTAAACGCATACATCGGCGGTGAAGGACATAACTTACAAGAGCACTCGATAGTATTAGTTAGAGGTGGAAGGGTGAAAGATTTACCCGGAGTAAGATACCACGTCATTCGCGGTGCATTAGATACTGCAGGTGTCGATGGAAGAAAACAACGTCGCTCTAAGTACGGAACAAAACGCCCTAAGAAGTAATTGAAAAAATTAAAAAATGAGAAAAGGAAGACCTAAAAAAAGACAAATTTTACCGGATCCGAAATTTAATGACACACTTGTCACAAGATTTGTGAATAATTTAATGTGGAATGGTAAAAAATCTCTAGCTTTTAATTTATTCTATGAAGCTTTAGATATCGTTGATCAAAAGAAAGGAGAAGAAGAAAAATCTGCCTTGGAAATATGGAAACAAGCACTGTCTAACGTTATGCCTCATGTAGAAGTGCGTAGCAGACGCGTAGGAGGTGCAACCTTCCAAATACCAATGCCTATCAGACCTGAGCGAAAAGTCTCATTAGCCATGAAATGGATGATTAATTTTGCGCGTAAAAGAAATGAAAAATCTTATCCGCAAAAATTAGCATCAGAAATTTTGGCTGCCTACAAAGAAGAAGGTGGTGCTGTTAAAAAGAAAATGGATACACATAGAATGGCAGAAGCTAATAAAGCTTTCTCACATTTTAGATTTTAATAAAAAGCAGTAATGGCAAAAGATTTAAGTAAAGTAAGAAATATTGGAATTGCAGCGCATATCGATGCCGGTAAAACAACCGTCACAGAGCGCATTCTGTATTATACAGGTATCAGTCATAAAATTGGTGAGGTGCATGACGGTGCCGCAACCATGGACTGGATGGAACAGGAACAAGAACGTGGTATTACCATTACCTCAGCCGCAACACAATGCGTTTGGCCTTACAAAGGAGAAAATTATACCGTTAACATTATAGACACTCCGGGTCACGTTGATTTTACAGTTGAAGTAGAACGCTCGTTGCGTGTATTAGATGGTATGGTTGCATTATTTAGTGCTGTAGATGGTGTAGAGCCACAATCGGAAACCGTTTGGCGTCAAGCCGACAAATATAAGGTGCCTCGGATAGGATTCGTTAATAAAATGGACCGTCAAGGCGCCGATTTTTTTAATGTTTGTAATCAAGTAAAAGAAATGCTTGGCGGCAATCCCGTGCCATTGCAAGTGCCAATAGGTGAAGAAGCAGATTTTAAAGGTGTTGTTGATTTAATATCTAAAAAAGCTATCATTTGGAATGAAGAAGATAAAGGGATGACCTATGAAGAAGTGCCTATTCCTGAAGAATTGATGGATGAAGTTGAACAACACCGAGCCAATTTAATTGAAGCAGTAGCGGAATACGATGAAGAATTGATGGAAAAATTCTTTGAAGATGAAGACTCTATCACCGAAGATGAAATTATTGCTGCTTTAAGAGCCGCCACCATTGACATGTCTATTATTCCTATGTTTGCAGGTTCGGCTTTTAAAAACAAAGGCGTACAAGCTATGTTAGACGGTGTTATGCGTTTCTTGCCTTCACCATTAGATATCGGTGCCATAGAAGGTGTCAATCCTGAAACCGGTGAAAAAGAATTACGTCATCCAGATGTAAAAGATCCATTTGCAGCTTTAGCATTTAAAATTGCCACCGATCCATTTGTTGGAAGATTGGCGTTTTTTAGAGCTTATTCAGGCTTTTTAGATGCCGGTTCTTATGTGTTGAACAATCGTTCGGGGAAAAAAGAACGAATTTCCCGTATATACCAAATGCATGCCAACAAACAAAATCCGATTAAACGGGTTGAGGCAGGAGATATAGCTGCCGGTGTTGGTTTTAAGGACATTAAAACAGGTGATACTTTATCTGATGAAAAACATCCAATTGTTTTAGAATCAATGGATTTCCCTGATCCGGTAATTGGAATTGCTGTTGAACCAAAAACTAAAGCTGATGTTGACAAATTAGGCATGGCATTAGCTAAGCTAGCAGAAGAAGATCCAACTTTCCAAGTCAAAACCGATGAAGCTTCCGGACAAACCATTATTTCCGGAATGGGGGAGTTGCACTTGGAAATTATTGTAGATCGTCTAAAAAGAGAATTCAAAGTAGAAGTCAATGTAGGACAACCTCGCGTTGAATATAAAGAAGCTTTATCTGCAGCTGTTGATCACCGAGAAGTTTATAAAAAACAAACCGGTGGCCGTGGTAAATTTGCTGATATTGTTTTCAAATTAGAGCCCGCAGCAGATGATAAAGAAGGCTTAGAATTTATAAATGAAATAAAAGGCGGTAATATCCCTCGTGAATATATTCCTTCTGTTGAAAAGGGTTTTAAAGAAGCCATGAAAACAGGTCCTTTGGCAGGATTTGAAGTAGAATCGATGAAAGTTACATTAGTAGATGGATCATTCCATCCTGTTGATTCAGATTCATTATCTTTTGAATTAGCTGCTAAATTAGGTTTTAGAGAAGCCGCTAAAAAAGCCAAGCCTGTATTATTAGAACCAATCATGAAATTGGAAGTTGTCACACCCGAAGAAAATATGGGAGACATTGTCGGTGACTTAAATCGTCGTCGCGGTCAGGTATTAAGCATGGATGAAAGAGCTGGTGCTAAGGTCATTAAAGCCAACGTGCCACTTTCAGAAATGTTTGGTTATGTAACGACATTAAGAACATTGTCGTCAGGACGTGCTACATCATCAATGGAATTTTCGCATTATGCCGAAACTCCTAAAAATATAGCTGAGGAAGTAATTGAAAAAGTTAATGGATAAATCATAAGACATGGCTCAAAAAATAAGAATAAAATTAAAATCATACGATCATAATTTGGTAGATAAATCTGCTGAAAAAATCGTAAAGACTGTAAAAGGAACAGGTGCAGTGGTAACAGGACCGATCCCGTTACCCACACATAAGAGAATTTTTACAGTTCTAAGATCGCCACACGTAAATAAAAAGTCCAGAGAGCAATTTGAATTAAATACCCATAAACGTTTACTGGATATTTATAGCTCTTCACCAAAGACTGTTGATGCTTTGATGAAATTGGAATTGCCAAGTGGCGTAGAAGTAGAAATTAAAGTTTGATAATTAATATAAATTAATATAATGTCGGGTATAATAGGAAAAAAAGTAGGAATGACCAGCATTTTCGATGAAAATGGTAAAAATATTCCGGTAACGGTGATATTAGCTGGTCCGAATTATGTTACCCAAGTCAGAACCAAAGAAGTTGACGGGTACGATGCTGTGCAGCTTGGTTTCGATGACAAAAAAGAGAAAAACACCCCCAAAGCCCTAAAAGGGCATTTTGAAAAAGCCGGTGTGTCTCCTAAAAAACGTGTCGTTGAATTCCAGGATTTTGAAAAAGAAGTAAAATTAGGAGATGAAATTAAAGTTGAAGATATATTTGCCGAAGGTGAATTTGTTGATGTCTCCGGAATTTCGAAAGGAAAAGGTTTCCAAGGTGTGGTTAAAAGACACGGTTTTGCCGGTGTTGGTCAAGCCACCCATGGTCAACATAACAGATTGAGAGCACCAGGTTCAATAGGGGCCTCTTCTGATCCTTCCAGAGTTTTTAAAGGAATGCGTATGGCAGGTCAAATGGGTAACGAAAAAGTTACTGTACAAAACCTGAAAATCATGAAAGTAATTCCTGAAAAAAATCTTTTAATCGTAAAAGGGAGTGTTCCCGGACATAAAAATGCTTATTTAATAATTAAGAAATGATGGAATTGAAAGTATACGATATAAAAGGAAATGATACAGGAAGAACCGTAAAGCTTTCTGAAGAAATATTTGGTATTGAACCGAATGATCATGCTATTTATCTAGCGGTTAAGCAATATTTA
>WGBX01000178.1 GCA_015494075.1 Flavobacteriaceae bacterium | reverse complement strand
AAACAATTTATACCCTTTATTATCAGCTTTTTACTTTTGTCCTCCTGTGCTATTAAATTTGATTCTCCGGAACTTAGTATGGAAGAACAAGAAGCATTGTTAACTAGTCATATATGGGAAGGTGTTGAAATGGTGCAATATGAAAATGATACTCAAAAAAGGCGCACTTCTATAAAGGATCAAACTTACCAATTTACAACGACCAAAAAAGTAATTATTAGCATTGTAAATAAACCGGACAAAAATGGAACTTGGGAATTATATAATGTCTCCGGACAAACTGTTTTAAACATATCTTTTACATTAAATGATCAAATTACGATACATAAAACATATGACGTTAGTATATTAACTGATGATTATTTACAAATAAGCGAAGCATCCTTAAACAATAATATAAGGATACAAAATGAATATTTTTTCAAGAAATAACTTATTTGCTTAAGTATTAACCTAAAATTCCGAACGCTACTGAATTTTATTAATAAAATTCAGTAGCGTTATTTATAAGATAACCAAATCTTGCCCCGAAAAATTGGTTGATGACATCAGATGTTTTTTCAAAATAGGCTTTTGGTTAAGAAATTCTCTAAGCCAAATTCTTAATTCATTACGCTCATGCGGTAACAATGACACATAAGCCTTTTCTAATTCCTTTTTAAATAATTCGGGATCAAAACTCACTTTTTTTAATATTGTAATTGTATAACGATAAAATGCTCTTGCCATATTATATGTGATTTTTGATGTTATAAATATAAAGTGTTTTAGGGGATTTTATTGTATTAAACAGGCTAAAAAAATGTTAAAAAAATTCTTTTGAATATTAACTCATTAAATACCAATTGGTTAAATTTAGGCAACAAAATCGTCTCTATTCAAATTAAATGATTAATACTTATATTTGTCTCTCACAAGTGAATCAAATGAAAAATTACATTCAATATTTAGAAAATTTTGTCACTGAAAATCGTCAAAAAACATTCAAAAAAGTTTTAGCCAATAGAACTCGCCATTTTACATTGGTTTTAGAAGATTTATATCAAATGCATAATGTTAGTGCCGTAATTAGAAGTGCAGATATTTTTGGCTTTCAAGATGTCCATATTATTCAAAAAAAATACCAACCCAAATTATCACATGCTATTGCCAAAGGGGCTGAAAAATGGTTAAATATTGTACGATATGAACAAACTCAAAATGCCATAAGTCAATTAAAAGCAAAGGGGTATCAAATTGTAGCGACTACGCCTCATACTAATGATGTCAATTTGCCGGAATTTGATATTACAAAGCCGGCAGCATTTTTTTTTGGTGTGGAAAAAGAAGGGCTTTCCGAGCAGGTTTTAAATCAAGCAGATGTATTTTTAAAAATACCGATGTATGGTTTTACTGAAAGTTTTAATATAAGCGTAGCTGCTGCTATTATAATGCATAGTGTTACTGAAAAACTTAGAAATTCCGAGCTCGACTGGCACTTAACACCTAAATCTCAAGAAACTTTGTACCTGCAATGGCTTGAAAAAAGTATAAAAAGTATAGATTTGATTAAAAAACAATACTTTGACCGGCAACAGTCTGTCTAAATTAAGTTTTGACACAATAAAAAAGGCGATTTTTAGTTATGTTTCATAGGTCTTTTCTCTTATAAAAATTCATCTATAAAGTATTGATTTTGAATTATCGCTTTAGTATCATTTTATTTTTATTGAGTTTATTTAGCTTTAGTCAACAACCGTCTGATAGTTTGTTGCGTCAAAAAAAAATTAAAATAACACAACCTTCCATTCAAATAGATACTTTTAGTATTCAACCTTTCTATTTTGAAGTAAAAACTTTGAACGGAAAAAAAATTGAAGAATCAAATTATCAAGTTGACTTTGTAAATGCAAAGATAAATTTCATCAACTATAAAGTATTTAAAGACAAAGAATTATGGTTTTATTATAAGATATATCCTTCTTATTTTCGGAAAATATATCAGAAATACAATTGGCAAACAATTCAAAGAGACAGCTTGTCAACGTCTGCTTTTATGCCAATGAAAATTTTTATAAAAAAACCTTTTGAAAGATTAAAAACTCAAGGTAAAATAACCCGAGGCTTCAATGCCGGCAATCAGCAAAGTCTTGTTATGAAATCAGGATTAGATTTAAAAATAAGTGGCCGTATTTCACCCAAACTCGAAATAAAAGCTGTTTTATCAGATGATAATCTTCCACAAGCATATGCCGGTATTTCACAATCATACAAAGAGTTTAACCAAATTTACATGCAGTTAACAGCGCCAAAATGGCAAGCTACCGGTGGCGATTTATATATGAACGAACAACCCGGATATTTTATAAAATTTTCACGAAAAATTCAAGGTTTAGATATACAATTTAAAAGGGATAAAAGTCAAACTAATATAGAAGCCGGCGTAATTAACGGGCAATATGGCATCAATAAATTTAAGCCTATAGATGGCAATCAAGGTCCTTACTTACTTAGAGGTAATCAGGATGAGAATTATATTTTCATTATTCCAAAAAGTGAAAAAGTTTATGTAAATGGGCATTTGCTTCAGCCTCAAAAAGACTATGTTTTAAATAATGAGACTGCTGAGTTGACTTTCCAACCGGATTTTCCCATCACCGGAAATCAACGCATAACAGTAGAGTTTAATTATGCCAACCAGCATTATATCCGCTATACCAATTTTAATCGTTATAAACAAACAAATAATAGTTTTAGCTGGTCTATTTACAGTTTTTTAGAAACTGATGCTAAAAACCAAACTTTATTATATGACTTAACATCACAAGAAATAAACGCTTTAAAAAATTCAGGAGACCAAGCGAATAATTTATGGGTAAAAGTTGCCACTCCAAGCACTTATGACCCTAATAAAATTTTGTACCAAGAAATAAATAACGGTGCCATAAGCTATTTTCAATATACCAATCAAGACGTCTCTAACCTTTATGAAGTGCGGTTTTCATATGTAGGACCTCAACAAGGAAATTACAATATTAGAACCATTACAGCAATAGGAAAAATCTATGAATATGCAGGTGAAAATCAAGGAGACTATGTTGCAGCCATACGCTTAACACCACCGGAAGTTAAACAATATGTAGGTATGAATTTTAAAGGTAATATAACCGAAAAAACAAATTTAGATTGGGATGGCGTACTAAATTATAACGATCAAAACTTATTTTCAAATATTGATGATCAAAACAATTTGGGTGGAGCCATGCATTTAAAAATAAAGCAACTTGTTTGGCATCAAAAAGAAACATCGCTAAATATAAATGCACAATATGATTTTATCCATAAAGATTTTAAAGCGCTGGATACTTATCGACCAATAGAATTTAATAGAGAATGGCAAATAGATAGCATATATGGTGAGCAACATTTGGCAGATTTTAATATAGCTTATCATCATCAAAATAATAATTTAAGTCTTGGCAGCAGATATTTATCATTAGGAAATGATTTTAGTGCCCAACAATTTTTTTATAACACTTTATGGCAAGAAAAAAAATGGACTTATAAAAGTAGTTTACGTTATACAATACAACATAATGAATCTGATTTAAAAGCTTTTTGGTCAGACCAAAACTGGATCCGGCATTTTTCAAAAACAGATCTTCAATTTACCGGAGAAATTGATATACGCAATAAAAAAACAAATGGTGTATATGACAGTTTAAACTACCGTTATACGACTCTCGGCATCCAATGGCAAAAACGGGACAGTTTAATTTGGCAATGGCAATTTTTTTATAAATATGAGCAAAATGACAGTATTCAACAACAAATTTGGAAAAAGACTGAACAAACCAACAACTTTGGTGTGAAAATAGCACATCACAATGCGACACATCAAATTAAGATTTATGCCCAATATAGAGAAAAACAGCTCGAAGAAAATATTTCGACTCAACAATATTTGAATATTAAATTTTTATGGCAACAAACATACTTACAATCTTTTCTTCAAACGCAACTTCAAATTGAAAGTTTTAACGGAAATACCTTACGGGATGATGTTATTTTTGTTGAAACACCGGCAGGTCAAGGAATTTACTTATGGAATGATTATAATGGCAATGGTTTAAAAGAAATTAATGAATTTGAAATTGCTCTTTATTCGGATCAGGCCAATTATATACGCGTGGTTTTACCCGGGAAAAAATATCTGCCCACATTAAATAATCTATATCAATTTCAGTTAACCATAAATCCAGCTGCTTGGCAAAAACATCCGTTTTGGCAACATATATTTGGTAGAATTAAAATGACGAACCAACATCAGTCTTTAAAAAACTCAACATTTAAAAGCTTTATATGGCAACCTGATCAAATATTAACTCAGCAAATGCTCAGTCAACACGACTGGTATTGGAATCGTGGTAAAAAATACTACCAAATACATTTTACATACCGTCAAAATATTCAAAAACAGTTATTATCAGTAGGCATGCAATCTCACGAAATGAATTTATTTAAACTCAACACTAAGCATACTTTAAAAAAACACTGGCAATGGCAACAACAATTTTTAAAATTATATGATTATAATACTGCTGAAAACTATGATCTAAAAAACTTCGATTTAAAAACAGAAGGTTTTGAGGAAGGTCTTGGATATCAACCGCAAACATCTAATCAAATATACCTGTATTATAAATACAAGTTTAAGCAAAATCTATCCGGTATTGAACGGTTAAAGATGACAGAATTCGGCATAAAACTAAATTTTCATAAAAAAACTCAAAAACAATTTAACTTAGACTTAAAATATATTAATAACAAATTTACAGGCGATCAATTAGCTCCTGTTTCCTTTAAAATGTTAGAATCACTGCAACCCGGAAAAAATGTAGTATCGCAGTTACTATACCAAAAAAACATTAATGCCTATTTACAGTTATCTTTAAACTTAGGCTTTAGAATATCACAAAGTACGCTACCGGTTTATACCGGTGGCATTCAAATGAGTATGAATTTTTAAGGCTTTTTTTTAAGAGGTTTTTCAGATTCATCTGAGAGTGTTGGTTTTGACTTTGGCTGTTTTGCCTTGGTATTATACCGGTTCATGGTTCTTTGTAAACCTTCTTGTACAAAATTTATGACAGCATCTGTGGCGCGGTCTATCAATATAGGAAGCTCTTTAATTTGACTCTGGGTCCATAGGCCTAAAACATAATCTACTTGCCCACCTTGCGGGTAATCTTTGCCTATTCCAAATCTCAAACGAGGATATTGACTTGTTTTTAATATTTCTTGAATATTTTTCAATCCGTTATGCCCGCCATCACTACCTTTGGGACGTATACGAAGTATCCCAAAATCTAAATTGACATCATCCGTTATTATTAATAAGTTTTCAAGAGGTATTTTTTCTTTTTCCATCCAATATCTAACAGCTTTACCACTCAAATTCATATAAGTAGCCGGTTTTAAAACCGTCAATTTTTTACCGCGATATTGGGCAGTTGCAATGGCACCGTAACGTTCTGTATTAAATTTAACTTTTAGCTTCTCTGCTAATTGATCGGCAATTAAAAATCCGATATTATGTCGTGTATATTTATATTCCGGTCCTATATTTCCTAAACCGACTATTAAAAATTTTTTCATATACTATTATTTTAATACCGGATTTTGATTGTTTTTTTCTTAAAAAATAATCTCAAACAAGCCGGCTATTTTATAAAACATCTTGATTAATTATTTACAAAAATACAAAAAGGACTGTCTTAAAAACAGTCCTTTAGTGTTAATCATAAAAAAATCTGTTATTTATTTACAGATTTGATAACTTTTTTAAAAAAATCAATATCTCGTTCAGGGTGACCAAACATATAGCCCGAAATTTTATCAATTAATTTACCATCCGGAGTTAAAGCCACAAAAGTAGGCACCCCACCTTGATGAAACTTACGTGCCAAATTGCTATTTTTCAAACGCTGCGCCTCGCTCATAGGCTTTCTTCTAGGAAAATCTACCATTACCAAAACTACTTTTTTTGATAAATCGATAAACTCCCGGTTCGAAAATAAATCGCGATGCATAGCCATACAAGGAGGACACCAGTCAGATCCTGTAAATAATAACACAATAGGTTTATGTTCTTTTTGTGCAATATTTTGAGCTTTCTTAAAATCGGTATGCCAATTTAAAGCTTCATGATCTTGCGCAGATATCAGCCCAATACTTAAAAAGGCCATTAATATCAAAATTTTTTTCATAAATATTTATTTTTAAATGCTCTGTCAATAATGATGCCAAATATACTTAATTTTTGAACAGAAAAATTGTAAAATTATCCTAATTTTTCAATTCAAATGACTTAAAAATTATAGCTGTTGACCGACCCGGAGCTTTCACATCTATATCTAAAAAATAGCCAAAAGGTGTTTGATTAACCTGAAAGTTTGTATCTGAAAGTCTTTGTTCAACCGCATCAAAAAACTGTTTGGTAAAACCTGCACCTGCTTTGCTCATTGATAAATGTGCAAAAGAATGCAAAACAATGTGGTTGGTTTCATTTTTTTTGGCTGCCCATTTTAAACTTTTAACTAACTTGGTTTCAAAATATTTAGGCTCTTTTTCATCGGTTGCTTCCATTTGTATAAAAGCTACCAAAACGTGCATAAATTCTTTAGTATCATGCCAATCAGGAAAATCCGGTAAGGTTTTAATTTGAGGTTTATATGCAAACCTATCGCAATAAATCATTAAAAGTTTCATAATTTTTTATTTTAAATATCCCATTCCCTATAAAATTGTTCTAAATATTGGTTCATAAAATCATGACGTTGTTGTGCTATTTTTTTAGCTGTCGGCGTATTCATCAAGTCTTTTAGCGTTAATAATTTTTCATAAAAATGGTTAATTGTTGAGGTATTTGCTTTTTTGTAAGTTGCTTTATCCATATGTAAATTTGGGGGCAGTTCAGGATCGTATATCGGATTATTTTTATACCCTCCATAAACAAATGCTCTTGCAATTCCAATAGCGCCAATAGCATCCAAACGATCGGCATCTTGTACTATTTGCAATTCCAAACTATCAAAATTTTGACCTGTAAAAGTATTTTTAAAAGAAATATTTTCAATAATTTTAATAACATGATCAATTACCGGTTGAGACACCGGAAGTTGTTTTAAAAAATCACGCGCTACTTTAGGGCCAATCGTTTCATCTCCATTATAAAATTTTGAATCTGCGATATCATGCAACAATGCTCCTAACCTAATGATTTGCAAATCGCCCCCTTCATAACCGGCAATTTTTTGAGCTGTTTTCAAAACCCTTAAAATATGCCAATAATCATGTCCGGCTTCGGCCTTCTTTAAACTTTGTTGGACAAACTCTTTAGTTTGAGATATAATATCAGATTGCTCAGTCATCTTTTTTAAACAAAAATAATAATTAAAATCTACTTATTTGTAAGTGTTCTTTAATAAAAAAATGCTTAATTTTAATATTTCTATTTTCTATTTTTACTTTTTATGAAAATTAATCACAAATTAAAACAATTGCAAAAAAGCTTAGACGGCAGTTTACATTATGACGATCTTCACCGGCATATTTATGCTACAGATGCATCCGTATACAGAATGTTGCCGCAAGCAGTTGCATACCCTAAAAATGAATCTGACATACTAAAACTAATTAAGTATGCTCAAGAAAATAAAACCCATTTAATTCCTCGAACTGCAGGCACCTCTTTAGCCGGTCAAGTTGTAGGTAGTGGCATTATTGTAGATGTGTCAAAACATTTTACTAAAATATTAGGTTTTGATCCGGATAAAAAGACCATAACTGTACAACCGGGAGTAATAAGAGATGATTTAAATCGTTTTCTTGAAGCATATAACCTTTGGTTTTCCCCTAATACTTCCACTTCCAATCGTTGTATGATTGGCGGCATGACCGGCAATAACTCAAGTGGCTCCACCTCTATTCGTTATGGCGTAACTCGTGATAAAATATTAGAAATAAAAGGTTTTTTAAGTAATGGCGACCCAATTCATATCAAGCCTCTGGATCGTAACACTTTTGAAAAAAAAATAGCGCAAAATAACTTAGAAGGCAAAATTTACCGGCAAATTTATAATACATTTAAAGACCCTGCTGTTCAAGAGCATATAAAAAACAATATGCCATATCCTGAAATTCACCGTAGAAATAATGGCTATGCTTTAGACAGCATTATTGATAATAAAGTATTTGGCACTTCTGATAAACCTTTTAACTTAAGTAAATTAATAGCAGGATCAGAAGGGACATTGGTATTTATGACTGCTATTACCTTACAGCTTGATATACTGCCCCCACCAAAAAGGTTAATGGTAGCTGCGCATTTTAACAGTATTGATGAAAGCATGCGTGCTGTTGTACCAGCCATGCAACATTCACTTTACCAATGTGAACTAATGGATGATATTATTTTAAACCAAACTAAAAAAAGTTTAAAATACAAAGCCTATCGGTCTTTTATTAAAGACAACCCAAAAGCTATTTTGATGCTTGAATTGCGTGGAGATGATATGGATTTATTAAAAAAACAGGCAAATCAATTAATTCAAGACTTAAAATCACAAAAGTTAGGCTATGCTTATCCTCTTTTACCTGGCAATGAAGCTGCAAAAGCAGAAGAATTACGCAAAGCAGGCTTGGGTTTATTAGGTAATTTACATGGCGATGAAAAAGCAGTTGCCGGTATTGAAGATACAGCCGTAAGAATTACCGATTTAGCATCTTACATTGCTGAATTTTCTAAAATCATGCAACAAAAAGGTAAAACTCCTGTCTACTTTGCTCATGCAGGAGCCGGCGAAATACATTTACGTCCCATCTTGAATTTGAAAAGGTCATCTGATGTTAAAATATACCGAGATTTAGTCTCGGAAGTAGCTGATTTAGTACACAAATACAAGGGATCATTAAGTGGTGAACATGGCAGCGGTATTGTTAGGGCAGAATTTATTCCTAAAATTGTAGGAGAAAAAAATTATGACCTAATGCGGTCTTTAAAAAGCTTGTTTGATCCACAAAATATATTTAATCCACATAAAATTGTCGACCCATATCCGATGGACCAAAATTTGCGCTATACTCCTGACCGTAAAGAACCTGAAATTAACAGTATTTTTAATTTTGAAAAGGACGGCGGAATACTAAGAGCTGCCGAAAAATGTAATGGATCAGGCGATTGCCGAAAACCACCTGAGGCTGGTGGTGTTATGTGTCCTAGTTATCAAGCAACTAAAGAAGAAAAAAATACCACACGTGCAAGAGCAAATGCTTTGCGTGAGTTTTTGACCAATTCAGATAAAGTCAATCCTTATGACTATGAAGAATTGTATGAAACCCTCAGCCTGTGCCTGTCTTGCAAAGCTTGTAAAAGTGAGTGCCCTTCAACAGTAGATATGGCAACTTTAAAAAGCGAATTTTTATATCACTATCAAAAAGCCAATGGATTTAGTTGGCGGCAAAAACTTTTTGCTTACAACGGTAAAATCAATAGCTTGCTAAGCTATTTATCTACTTTTTATAATTTTACAATAAACCAAAAATTACTATCAAGTATTATTAAAAAATTGATGGGTATTGCTCCACAAAGAGCTTTACCTTCATTAGAAAAACAAAGTTTAACCAAATGGCTCAAAAAGCAAAAATATTTATTAAAGCCACATTCGAAACCAAAAGCCGATGTATATGTATTTATAGATGAATTTACTAATTATATTGATGCTCAACCCGGTAAAGATGTAATCAAAGTACTTAGTCATTTAGGCTATAACATTAAAATTATACCTTCTGCCGAAAGTGGCCGTGCTTATATTTCTAAAGGTTTTTTAGAAGAAGCGCAAAAAATAGCACAAAAAAATGTGCAATTATATCAAAATCTTATTAATGAAAAAACGCCTTTAATTGGTATAGAGCCTTCCGCAATTTTAATGTTTCGTGATGAATATTTACAATTGGTAAAGGACAAGCAATTACAACTTAGTGCTAAAAAAATAGCTCGTCATACCTATTTATTTGAAGAGTTTATCTTAAAAGAATATAAAGCAGGACAAATCAAAGAAAGTGATTTTACAACAGCCGCCAAACAAATTACCTTGCATGTACATTGTCATCAAAAAGCTTTAAGTAATCCTGAAATAAGTGCAGAAGTTCTGTCAATTCCTAAAAATTATCAAGTGACATTACTTGATTCGGGCTGTTGCGGAATGGCCGGCAGTTTTGGATATGAAAAAGAGCACTATGACCTTAGTATGAAAGTCGGTGAGTTAAAACTGTTTCCTGCACTACGC
The DNA here is from genome assembly GCA_015494075.1 of Flavobacteriaceae bacterium. Taxonomy (GTDB): domain Bacteria; phylum Bacteroidota; class Bacteroidia; order Flavobacteriales; family Flavobacteriaceae; genus WGBX01. The sequence goes on along the minus strand of WGBX01000178.1, from coordinate 12,368 downwards.
AAAACTGCTGATACAATTGCTGCATCCGGCACTAGCTGTCGACACCAAATTAAAGATGGTGTTGATAAAAAAAGTGAGCATCCGGCGAGTATTTTGGCAGAAGCGCTACACTAAGGTGCAGGCGGTTTGGCTTGTTCTGTAATACCAAATTCTAAAATGGCCAATGGTTTTTGAGTCATTAGACACATACGCGAATAAACAGCTTGCAGTTTATCATAAAAAGATTCAGTGTCATCATTGGGTGTCATAGCACCATAAACACTAACACCTACCCAATCGATATAAGTATCACCGGGATAATAATTTTCAAAATTATTCCAATCTTCTTGTGGTTGTCCGCTAGCATCAAGATGAAAAAACCAGGTTAGATTAACAGCCCCTGCTTGCCTTGATAAATCAATTATATGTCGATAAGCATCTCTAAACCTCTCGGGGCCGTCAGCTAGGTTAGGATCGCCATAATCTGTAGTTTGTGCACCACCATTAAAAGTTCCGTTCCAAGGAAACCAATCGCCATTCACTTCTGTTCCAAATTCAATTAATATAGGGTAACCTACTTGTGCGGCAGCCTCAAACCACATTTGTAAAGATGTGTCAAATTGTCCGTCAATTATATTTTGTAAACTATATTGTGTATCGGGTTGTCCTTCTTGCAAAATGCTCCTAGCCATCATTCTGACAAAAGGTGTTTTTCCGGCTTTATGTATTACTGCCATAGCTGAATCCGGAAATTGAATATCATAATACCAATTGTCAGAAAAATATGCCCAACCTATTGATTTACCGGTAAGTTTTTCAAAATTATCAATGCGTGCTTCCGACACCAAATCTTCCGGGCCGCCAAAATCAGGAAAAGCGTTGAAATAGATCTGATCTGTTTTAGGAATTAGCTTCTCATCTTGAAAGTTCAAATCACTTGTAAAAACAGGTGCTTTCACAGCTTCCTGAAAGGCTGATAGAGCTTCCGGTGAAGAATTAATCCTTAAATCACTGATACTACCATCTTCATTTTCCCAAGATTCTTGCCACCAAGATACCGCTTGTATTCTAGGAAATATACCATCTTCTAAATCTTTAAAAGCCGCTTTAATCCAAGTAGCTTTATAATTTTCTACTTCCGGAGTCGTTTCAGGTTGACAATGAGTCAAGAGCAATATAAATATAAAACTAATAAGTACTTTTTTCATTTTAAGCTATCGTTTGGTTTAGGGAACCAATATTTATATGGATTTATTTTACCCTTATGATAATGGTAATCATGCTTAGGATTTTTTATGGCTTCATAAATTCGTCGTTGTACTTCACTTCTGATATTTAATTTATATAGTAATTTATTATCCATAGTCGGAAAAGTACGGTTAGATAGAAAAATATATACAATTTGTTCTTCGGGATCAGCCCAAACCATTGTTCCTGTAAAACCTTGGTGTCCAAAACTTTTATCAGATATTTCTTCAAAAGTGGGACCTGGTTGATCTTTAAACTGCGGTTTGTCCCAGCCTAATCCTCTACGGACACTATCCTTGGCAAAATAGCGTTTGTTAAACGCTAATTCGGTTGTATCTGAAATATAGCGTTTTCCACCATAAAAACCCTTATTCAAATGCATTTGCATAAGCTTGGCCAAGTCGTTGGCATTACCAAACAAGCCGGCATTGCCGGAAACACCGTTGAGCATAGCTGCTCCCATATCATGCACATAACCTCTTAGTATTTGGTGACGCCAATATGTATCATTTTCTGCGGGAGCGATACGTTTTGCTGCAAACTTTTTTAAAGGATTATAAGTTACGGTTACAGCACCTATTGGTTTGTAAAATAATGAATCTACTAATACATCCATTCCTTTGCCGGTCTTATCCTCAATATATTTTTTAAATAAATAAAAAGGCAAGCCGCTATAAACATATCTTCGTTTGGTATATTGCGGCACTTTACATATAGTATCCCAAATATGAGGAAGATAGTCTTTATTTAAATATAGATTTCGGCAAATTTGAATATTGTAATTTTTATTTGGTTTATGCCGGTAATATTTTGACATGGGTTGTTTAGTTTTAGGATCAATAGTTTCCAGGTAAAATGGTATCCAAGATTTAATATTACCATAATGTGAAAGGGCTTCTTTTACAGTAACGGTATCTTTGTTACTCCCTTTAAGCAAAGGCATTAAATCTCCTAAGTGATCATCTAAGTTAAAGTAACCTTCATCGTAAGCCTTCATCATTAATGTAGTAGCAGCCATCACTTTTGTTACAGAAGCCAAGTCATATAAATCTGTAATTTTAACAGGTTGTTTATTCTCATAAGTTTGATAGCCATAAGCTTTTTCAAAAATAACTTTACCGTGTCTGGCTGCCAAAACAACACCACCGGGGGCAGCCATGGTATCAATCATAAACTTCATTAATGAGTCAACCCGTTTAAGTTTTCGACTATCCATACCGACTTCTTCCGGAAAACCATAAGATAAACGTTTCAAATCTTTAGTAATTATGCCGGTATTAACCGGATATTTTTTACTGATACTCACCGGCAACAAACCTTTAAAAGGCAAGGCTCCAAAAATCATTTGCGGACTCAACTCTTGGGAGTACCAATCATTTTGATAAGATACCACAATAGCTTTTAAAGGTATTGTATCAGCTATACCAATAAGACTGTACGGGGAGGTGAATACATCTAAAATTACCGGTTTGTATTGTGCCATACGGCTTAGAATTTCCTTTTCATGAGATGTAAACTTATAAGATTGCCATGGTGTTGATGATAATTTGTGAAAACCGACAATTACAATATCATAATTCTTCAATTTTTGAGGAATATCATCCGGCTGGTTAATTTTTACCTGATCAACCGGCGTATATTTATTCAAGTATTGATAAAATGTAAGCCCTTGGTCGTCTCCTAATGCCACATATGCTATTTTTTGATTGACTTTTTTTATAGGTAAAATTTGCTGTTCATTTTTTATCAGTGTTATAGCATTTTCAAAAGCTAACTGATTCAATAATGAATCTTGTAGAGCCGGATAAAAACTTTTTTGTGTTTGTGGTTGCCATTTATTCAAATTAGCCCAATATTTGGCCATCAAGATTTTTTTAACCGAACGTGCTAAACGTTTTTCTGTTATAAGCCCATGCTTATAAGCATTTTTTATGGTTTTAATAGCTTTTTGCAATTGAACTGTACCCAATAAAACATCATTGCCAGCTAAGAATGCTTGCAAATCTGCCTCGCCAGACGGGACAAAATCAGCCACACCCTTCATATTCATGGCATCGGTAATAATTAGTCCCTGAAATCCCATTTGTTGCCGCAATAAATCATCGACAACTTGGGCAGACAACGTTGTCGGAAAACCTAAAAATTCTAATGCCGGAATTTTTAAATGTGCTACCATTACACCTGTCAAACCTTTGGGAATAAGTTTTTTATAAGGATAAAGTTCAACTTTTTGAATGCGTTCATAATCAAAATTAACCGATGGTAAAGTTTTATGACTATCTTGACTAGTATCACCATGACCGGGAAAGTGTTTAGCAGTCGTTAATATGTATTCATCTTGCAAGGCCCGCATCATCATATAAGCTTTTCTGGTAACATTTTTTTTATCTTCACCAAATGAACGGTTACCGATTATAGGGTTGTCCGGATTTGTATTGATATCTACTACGGGAGAAAAATTCATTTGATAACCCACATTGCGCACCTGTTGACCTATACGCCGCCCTATTTGGTATATGATACTATCATTTTGGATGGCTCCAAGCGTCATATTCCAAGGAAATTTTGGCGTAGAATCTAAGCGCATAGCTAATCCCCATTCGGCATCTATAGCTGTTAAAACAGGATATTTAGACATCAGCTGAATATAGTTGTTGAGCGCTTGTTCATCTGACGGATGACCTTTTAAGAAAAAAAAGTTGCCAATATGTAGTTTTTGAATGAGGTATTTTAGTCGAGCCCTGTTTTTCGGAGTGTTATCTGACGCTATATAAGGCATAAAAATTTGGCCAATACGCTCATCCAAAGTCATAGACTTATATAGTGAATCAACCCATTTTAATTGTTGTTTGTTTTTATATAAAGGATGGACTTGCTGAGTATATCCATCTATTGTTCCTAATAAAAGAAGTCCTAATAAAATTATTTTTTTCATAGAATTTGAAAATTTAACAAAATCAAATTTACAAATAAAAAAAGAAACTTTACGATTTAAAAATCTAATATCCATAATCTATTTTTGAAAGATGAAATGACAAAAGCAATAAAAAGATGACAAATTGTCGCTTGTTTTTGTTATCTTGTCAAAGCAAGACGTATGGTGTTAAATTTGATGAAAATTAAACTGAAACTTAAAAAAACAGAGACTATGATTTTAACAAAAAAACATTTGAATATTTTAGAAAAAATATTCGATCATAAAATGAATGGCATCGATCCGCTTGAAATATTAAAAGACGATAAAGATTTTTTATATTATGTACAATTAGAGCAAATGGGGTTATTAAGAGAAGATAATGACCGCTATCATTTAACCTATCCTGGCATGATGCTTATGGAAGCTTTTCGTATGGCACAACTTAATGGGACTATGCCCGATTTAAATCAATATCATGATGATTTTAAATTTGTGGGCAGTCGTATTATCAACATGCTCTATACAGCTGAAATGGCTAAAGACAAAGTCAATGATATCATCCGGCCTAAACTCGAAAAAAGAGGCATGGTTGTTAATGGTATGTTGAGTGAATTCGGCAAAAAGGTATTAGAAGTATATGAAGAAGTAGAGCCTTATTTCTACATCAACAAACCTTTACAAGATTTTTTAAAAAAAACATTGGTTGGACCAGCTCCTAAACGAGAATTGCTAGAAGCAGACAAATTCCAAATCTTAGAGAGTGAAGCCTTACGTTTATTGTCTTTTTCAGCTCCCGAAGGTCAGTATTACAATTTAAGTGGTGTTGGGCAACAAGTTAGAGCTGCATTATTGAAAGGCGCCTTCTTCAAACCTATAACACAAGAGTATTTTGAAGCTTTATTTCAATTAGTTGCCGGTAATGAAATCGAAGATCAGGAATTAAAAGAAGATTTGATCGCACAAGCTGTTATTGATCCGGATGGAAATATTTTACCGGCAGGTGAACATCTTTTAAGAGCCGGAGATTTATATTTTCATGGCTTTTATGACGATCCTATGAGTATTGATATTGATGAAATAGAATTTGGGGTTTTAGCAACTATCAAAGAAATTAATGATGAAACAACCAAAAATCCTGAATTTTTGGCTACTAAAGATAATATTAAAGCTGAATTTATCGATAAAAAATTCAAGGAGGCACAAACCTTAAAAGCTGAATGGGGACGTCGCCTAAAAGAATTGCCAAAAATTAAACAAAAATATGTCGAAGAATTAGAAAATGCCAAAACAGCTGAAGAATGGTTTCATAAAATATATGATTTTGATGCTGCTTTATTTGGCTTACACGGTTTTCATTTAATTGCTCCTGAAGTAAAAGATGACAAAATGCATTATGTTTTGACAGAAGATGGAGAGGCTGTATATAATACTTTAAAAGAAAATCCACGAGAAATACCTGCCGAATCAGTAAAAGCCATTACCATTGGCAGACATTTATTTTTAGCACCTGATGGCCGTTGGGTAAAAAAAGCTCAAAAAGCCGGAACTATTGAAACGGCACCAACACCGACCGGTCGATTTTTTGCTCGATTGGCATATAATAATAAAACCCCCAACTTGACCCGTTACGGCTGGGAAATAATGAAACAAATACCATATACAACCGGTATTTATTTAGAAGATTTATTGGCGTACTTAAAAGGCTATAATCGAGACGAAGTGATACAATTTCTTGAAAAACTCGATGCGCGCGGTATGGTCAATTTCTTTCCAAATGATATGATTATGCTAACAGAACCCGGAAAAAAAGTAAAACATGCTACAACCGGAATCTCAGGAGATATTAAATACCCTGTAACACCTCATGTCGTAGATGTTTTACGCGCTTTGAAAGAGGTTGGTAGTTTGTATGTCAAAGAACGTAAAGTCCGTATTTTACCTGACAATTGGAAAAAAGCTCTAAAATTATTGAAAATGGATATGGCAACCTTTGAAGAGACTCTAACACTTTTACGTCGAGCCGGTTATATTGGTAAAGATTCCGTAAATGAAAATGGCATGTTATTGATTGAAGCGGCAGAAATGCTTGAAAGTATCGATTATGAATGGACAGAAGTAGACTTCTAACAAGAGCATTAAAATACATTTAATAATCTAATAATAAGGCGCCAAAGGCGCCTTATTATTATAAATTTTTATATTGCAAATTATAAATCAGATTTAATATGAAAGCCATTTTATTTACCTTACTTATCATTATAACGCTTTCCTCTTCAGCTCAAAAAACTGGTTATTTCGAAATAAATTTAGATTTATCTGCACCTCAATCAAAAGATTATTTCTATAACCAATCAGATAATTCAATTAACAATATTCAAATTAATGAACAAGGCTGGTTACTAAATAACTATGGCATTAATTTAAGTTACAATTTACTGATACTTAAACGCCTAAGTATTGGGACATTATCAGGATTTTATTCTGATACTAAACAAAATTTTTCACATATACGATTGGGTGGATTAGTAAGATATTTTTATGTTAATAATCATGAACATAACATAAATATTAAATTGGGAGAAAATTTTTCACTAGACAAAGCAAAATTTAATTCAGGAGTTAATTCAAAAATCGCCTTAGGTTTTCCATTATTTAAAGTAAAAAATCAGAAACCAATCATGCTAGATATATTTTGGGAACAAAATTATTACGAATTGGAAGGCGCGAATAAACTATTAAATTTAAGCGATGAAACTCCCAGAACTTTAACAGTACATTCTTATGGATTAAGTTTAGGTATTTTATTTTAATAAAAACAAAACTCTATTTACCTTAATTAGAATTGATTACTTTGTAGTCAATTCTAATTAAGGTATATTTATTAATTTGCATTATTCTTGAATTACCCATTCACCACTATCTAATAACGGTCGAGCTTTTTTATATTTAATTTGTTGTTTTTGACCGTTATTGACATTCATGATTGTTACAATTTCATTTCGTCCGTAAGTTTTGCCTTTACGAATGGGCGATGTAATTTCTTGACGTTGTCCACCTTGCATGGCTTGCTGGTTATTTGCCGCCATTTCTTCAAGTGATGGAATATTATCGGTTCGGCTTTCTGTGTATTTCGGTTTGCGACGTTGTGGCTTACGAGCTTCTCGAACTTGTGTCGGATCTTGTGTAGGTAAATCGCCTTTAAATAAAAATGATAATACATCTTTATTTACTTTATCTAACATGCTTCTAAACAATTCGAAAGCCTCAAACTTATAAATCAGCACCGGATCTTTTTGCTCATAAGAAGCCATTTGAACAGAAGTTTTCAATTGGTCCATTTTATGCAAATGTTCTTTCCAAGCTTCATCTATTATTGCCAATGCAATATTTTTTTCAAAATCATCAACTAATTTTTTACCTTCCGACTCATAAGCTTCTTTTAAATCTGTCGTTACCTTTATTTCACGTGTACCATCGGTAAAAGGTACGACAATACGTTTGTAACGGTCGCCTTCATTTTCATAAACTTGTTTAATGACAGGAAATGCCATTTGAGCCGAACGAGCAATTTTTTCTTTATAATGTTGAGTGGCAGTTTCATATAAACGATCAATAACTTCTTTTTCTGAAAGGTTTAAAAATTCGTCCCGAGTCAATGGCGAATTAATTGCAAATGTTGTAATTAGCTCTTTTTCAAAGCCTTCAAAATCCTTAGCCGGTTTAGTTTCGTCAACAATAGTTTCAAGAGCCTCATATATCATATTGGCAATATCTACTTTTAAGCGATCGCCATGTAAGGCGTGCCGGCGACGTTTATAAACCAATTCTCGTTGAGCATTCATTACATCGTCATATTCTAGCAAGCGTTTTCTAACACCAAAATTATTTTCTTCAACTTTTTTCTGAGCACGTTCAATTGATTTGGAAATCATGGGGTGTTGAATTACATCGCCTTCCTTCATACCCATACGGTCCATGATTTTAGCTATTTTTTCAGATCCGAATAAGCGCATTAAATTATCTTCTAATGACACGTAAAATTGTGAAGAACCCGGATCTCCTTGACGTCCTGCACGTCCACGCAGCTGTCTATCAACACGACGTGAATCATGTCGTTCCGTACCTATAATTGCCAATCCACCTGCTTTTTTCACTTCCGGTGCCAACTTAATATCTGTACCACGGCCCGCCATATTGGTAGCAATTGTTACAACGCCCGGATTCCCGGCTTCGGCAACAATTTCTGCTTCGCGCTTGTGTTGTTTGGCATTTAACACATTATGTGGCACTTTGATATAATGTAACATTTTGCTCAATAACTCAGAGGTTTCTACTGAGGTGGTTCCCACCAAAACCGGACGGCCTTGTTGTGTTAATTCTTTTATTTCTTGAATGATAGCATTATACTTTTCTCGTTTGGTTTTATAAATTTTATCGTCTTTATCAATCCGTGCCAAAGGTTTGTTGGTCGGCACCTCAACAACATCGAGTTTATATATATCCCAAAATTCTCCGGCTTCGGTGATGGCGGTTCCTGTCATACCGGCTAATTTACGGTACATTCTGAAAAAGTTTTGCAATGTAACTGTCGCGTAAGTTTGGGTTGCATCTTCAATTTTGACATTTTCTTTAGCTTCAATAGCTTGGTGCAAGCCATCAGAATAGCGACGCCCTTCCATAATACGTCCTGTTTGTTCGTCTACAATTTTTACTTGGTCATCTAATACTACATATTCAACATCTTTTTCAAAAAGTGTGTAAGCTTTTAGCAATTGGTTTAAAGTATGCAAACGCTCACTTTTGGCGGCATATTCCCTAAACAGTTGGTCTTTTTTAGCGGCTTTTTCGGTATCGCTTTCTTCCGATTTATCAATTTTTCCTATTTCTTCACTTATGTTAGGTAATATAAAAAAGTCGGGAGCTGTATTACGAGACAAAAATTCAATACCTTTATCGCTCAATTCAATTGAATTATTTTTTTCATCAATTACAAATAACAATTCTTTGTCTATTTCAGGCATCAAAGCATTGTTATTCTCCATATATTTCGATTCGGTTTTTTGCAAAAGTTGCTTGATGCCTTCTTCACTTAAAAATTTAATTAAAGCTTTATTCTTGGGCAAACCTCGATAAACACGCAACAAATGAAAACCGCCTTCTTTGGTATTACCTTCTTTAATTAACTTTTTGGCTAAAGCCAATTCTTTAAGCATATTTGCTTTTTGTTCTTGGTAAATTCGTTCGACAAAAGGTTTCAACTCATTAAATTCATGACGATCGCCTTGTTCTACCGGACCGGAAATAATTAAAGGTGTTCTTGCATCATCGATCAAGACGGAATCGACCTCATCTACAATGGCATAATTATGTTCGCGTTGTACCAAATCATCATTAGTATGTGCCATATTATCTCTCAGGTAATCAAAACCAAACTCGTTATTAGTTCCATAAGTGATATCGGCTTCATAGGCTTTACGACGTTGGGGTGTATTAGGCTGATGTCGATCGATACAATCTACGGTTAAACCTAAAAATTCAAAAATAGGTGCCATCCATGCGGCATCCCGTTTTGCCAGATAGTCATTGACTGTAACCAGGTGGGCGCCCCGTCCGGGTAAAGCATTCAGGTATAAGGGTAATGTTGCGACTAAGGTTTTTCCTTCACCTGTCATCATTTCTGCTATTTTTCCTTGATGCAGGACAATTCCACCCATAATTTGCACATCATAATGTACCATATCCCAAACGACTTCTTTTCCTTCGGCATTCCATTTGTTTTTCCAAATGGTTTTATCATCTTTAATTGTGATATAATCGCGAGTGGCTGACAGTTCTCTATCAAGTGGTGTGGTTGTTACTTCTAATGTGTCATTATCTTTAAAACGACGCGCTGTTTCGCGCACAACTGCAAAGGCTTCAGGTAATATTTCATTTAAAACCGTTTCTTCTATTTTATATATTTCATCTTCAATGTGATCGATATCTTCATAAATTACCTCACGTGCTTCCAAATCGGCTTCTTGATCAGCTTTTTGCTTTAATATTTCTTGTTCTTCACGAAGTTTTTGGGTTGCTTGTTTGATGCGATCTTTAAACTCGTCGGTTTTATGTCGCAATTGATCCAAGTCCAGTTGTTGAAGTGCAGGGCCTAACTTGTTTACCTGGTCAACAATAGGCTGCATTTGCTTGATATCCTTACTTTTTTTATCGCCTAAAAAAACTTTAAGCAATGAATTAACAATCTTCATAATCGTACGTTGTTTTTATTGTATTTATTTTTCAAAAGTCAGCTGTTAATGGCTTAAAATGCTTTCAAAAATGTTCTTTCAAAAATATAAAAAAAAAGTCTCATAAAGAGACTTTTTAGTATTTATTAACAACCTGATTTAATATTCATCCTCATTCCAAAGAAAATCTTCTTCGGTTGGATAATCAGGCCAAATATCTTGAATGGTTTCAAAGACTTCTTCTTCATCTTCTAGTTCTTGAAGATTTTCAACGACTTCAAGAGGTGCACCTGTTCTGATAGCATAATCTATCAATTCGTCTTTAGTAGCCGGCCAGGGGGCATCACTTAAATAAGAAGCTAATTCTAATGTCCAATACATAGTGTTAATTTTTTATAAGTTGGCAAAAATAATAAAAATTTATTATTTATTCAATAATTATTTTGGTATCCAAGGAGTTTCCTTGATTTTTAAATCCTTAGACAATTTTCGTGCCAACACAAACAAATAATCTGAAAGTCTGTTTAAATATTTAATTAAGTTTTCGGAAACCGATTCTATTTCATTTAAATAGGTAACTTTACGTTCTGCTCGCCGGCAAACTGTACGGCATATATGACACACAGACACTTGTTCATTACCACCCGGCAAGACAAAATGCGTCATTGGGGGCAGATTTTCTTCCATTTGATCTATTTTCTGTTCTAAAAAAGAGATATCTTTTATTGAAATGGGTGTGATATTTAATCTTGGCTGGCCATTTGATAATGTTTTTTTATCGATATCGAGTGCTAAAAATGAGCCTAAAGTAAATAAACGGTTTTGTATTTGAATCAATTCCTCGGAATAATTACCTGAAATTTTATCACGTAATAAACCAATGTATGTATTGAGTTCATCAACAGTTCCATAGGCTTCAATTTTAATATGATGCTTGGGAACACGCGTGCCTCCGATAAGTAAAGTGGTGCCTTTATCACCGGTTTTAGTATATACTTTCATTTATGGTTACCTTTATAGAACTATAAATTCTAAATTATTTTCCACGGTTGATTTTTCTAATATATTTCTGCAAAGCCATAGTCATAGAAGGGGTTTCGGGCGTAGGAGCCATAATATCTATACGCAAGCCTTTGGCTTCGGCTGCTTTTATGGTAGATTTTCCGTATACAGCAATACGAGTATCATTTTGTTCAAAATCAGGAAAATTGTGATATAGTGAATCTATGCCTGACGGACTGTAAAATACTAAGATATCATAATAAACATCTTTTAAATCGGACAGGTCACTAATACAAGTTTTAAAAAAGGTAGCTGATTGCCAATCGATTCCGGTTTTATTTAAAGCTGCCGGTATAGAAGGCTTAAGCTTGTCAGAAGACGGTAATAAAAATTTACCTTCCGGATTTTTACTTATAATATTTGCTAAATCTTCAATGGTTTTATTACCATATGAAATCTTGCGTTTACGATATACAATATAACGCTGCAAGTATAAAGCAATTGCTTCTGACTGACAATAATACCTCATGGTGTTTGGAACGGTATACCGCATTTCTTCTGCTAATCGAAAAAAATGATCGACGGCATTACGACTGGTAAAAATAATGGCATTATAATCAGGTAACAAAATTTTTTGTTTTCTAACATCCCTTGCTGTAGCTCCGACAACATGAATAAAAGGTCTGAAATCAATCTTAACTTTTTCATTTTCGGCTAAAGCTATGTAAGGAGAATTTTCAGAGGTAGGTTCAGGTTGTGAAACCAAAATGGTTTTAATTTTCTTCTTTTTTAGGACTGTTTTTTCACTCATAGAATTTGAAAAATTATCCAACCGATTATCGCTATAAAAGGTAGAATTTCTGATAGGCAAAGATACAAAAATATTTGATATCTCTTCAAATTGACGTGTTTACTTATATTAGATTGAAAATTTAATAAAATCCACAACATCCAAAGGGTTGATATTGCTAATATCTGTCTCTTATACACATCTG
>WGBX01000177.1 GCA_015494075.1 Flavobacteriaceae bacterium | reverse complement strand
TTAATAAATTTTCCTGGAACGGTTATCTTTACAACACGTGATCATGCTTTTGCCCAATCAGTAGCTAATCGTGTTATCGAAATTACCCCAAAAGGAACTATTGACCGTTTAATGAATTTTGATGAATATTTATCGGATAAAAAAATCAAAGCGCTCAGAGAAAAAATGTATGCTTAATTTAATAATAATGTTCATTTTAAAGCCATTTGCAAATGCAAATGGCTTTTTTGTATAAGATAATATCCATTAAAGTTGATTTTATAACTTTGAAAAAAACTTATGAAACTAGCCACTTACAATTATATTGAAGAAAAAATAAATATTTACAGTCATTTTTTCGGTCTGATTATGAGTGTTTTAGGAAGCTTGTGTCTAATTTATAAAGCATGGAGTACAAATAACAACTATAAATTAGCCGCTGCCATAATATATAGCCTAAGCCTAATTATACTTTATACCGCTTCAACTTTATACCATGCTGCCCAAAAACCTACAACAAGACGACTTTTGAACATTTTTGACCATGCCGCTATTTTTATTCTCATTGCAGGCACTTATACCCCGTTTGCTTTGGTAACACTTCATGGTTTTTGGGGTTGGCTATTATTAATACTTATATGGGGAATAGCCATAACCGGTGTTATATTAAAACTATATTTTACTGGAAAATACGAAACTTTATCTACCCTTTTATATGTAATTATGGGATGGATGGTCATATTTTTTATCAAACATTTAATACAATATTTGCCAGAAAAAGGACTTTATTGGCTAGTTGCAGGAGGCATTTTTTATACAATTGGTGCCATATTTTTTAGTATTGGCAAAATAAAATATAATCATGCCGTTTTTCATATTTGGGTTTTATTAGGAAGTTTAGCCCATTTTATCGCTATTTATTTGTACGTAATTTAAGTGAACTCAGCTTAAATTGTAAAATTTAAATAAATATATACGCATATCACTTGCTGTATGTTTATTTTTTAGTAATTTATCGTGATAATTTTTAAAAAATATATTGTCATGAAAAACAAATATCAAGAACAAATTGCGCAATTCATAGAATATGCCAAACATCGCAATCCTAACGAACCCGAATTTTTACAAGCGGTAAGTGAAGTTGCAGAAGCGGTTATTCCTTTTATGATGGAAAACCCTAAATACAACAATAAAATGTTACTCGAACGAATGATAGAACCCGAAAGAGTTATTATGTTTAGAGTACCATGGGTAGATGACCAAGGTCGCGTAAGAGTTAACCGGGGCTATCGTGTACAGTTTAACTCTGCAATTGGACCTTATAAAGGTGGCCTGCGTTTTCATGAAACCGTCAATTTAAGCATCTTAAAATTTTTGGGATTTGAACAAACTTTTAAAAACTCCTTAACGACCTTACCTATGGGTGGTGGAAAAGGCGGTTCTGATTTTGATACACGTGGCAAATCTGATACCGAAGTCATGCGTTTTGCACAAGCTTTTATGAGTGAACTTTTCAGACATATTGGACCAAATACTGATGTTCCTGCCGGAGATATCGGTGTAGGTGGTCGTGAAATAGGTTACTTATTTGGGCAATATAAGAAAATTAAAAATGAATTTACAGGCGTTTTAACCGGCAAAGGCGTATCTTTTGGTGGTTCACTTATTAGACCGGAGGCTACCGGATATGGTGTTGTATATTTTGCAGAAAAAATGTTAGAAACCAGAGGTGATTCTTTCAAAAACAAAACAGTTTTAGTATCCGGAAGTGGTAATGTGGCCCAATATGCTACTGAAAAGGCTACACAATTAGGTGCAAAAGTTGTAACCTTATCAGATTCTGATGGATATATTTATGATCCGGAGGGTATTGACGAAGAAAAATTGAAGTTTGTCAAACATTTAAAAAATGTTAAACGGGGACGTATTTATGAATACGCCGAAAAATATCCTTCTGCAAAATATTTTAAAGGTGAAAGACCATGGGGTGTAAAAGGTGACATTGCTTTGCCATGTGCAACCCAAAATGAAATTAATGCCGAAGATGCTGCAAAACTCTTAAAAAATGGTATAATAGAAGTTGCCGAAGGTGCCAATATGCCTTCTACTCCTGAGGCTATTAAGCTCTTCAAAGCAGCTAAAATATTATATGCACCCGGAAAAGCCTCAAATGCTGGTGGCGTAGCTGTTTCCGGATTAGAAATGAGTCAAAATTCATTAAGATTCAGTTGGTCTCGTCAAGAAGTAGATGAAAAGCTGAAACGAATTATGAATGATATACATGAGTCTTGTGTTAAATATGGAAAAACACAAGATGGTTGGATAGATTACGAAAAAGGTGCCAACATTGCCGGTTTTGTAAAAGTAGCTGATGCTATGCTGGCACAAGGCATTGTATAGAAAAACAAAGTAAGAGGCTGTCTCAAAAGGCAGCCTTTTTTATTTTTATTTTTAAGTAAAAGGTATGATATTTGTTTCACTTTTGTTGAAAATAGAAAATTATGAAAAAATATTTATTGGGATTTGTTTTAATTTTAACCCAAATAATTACAGCACAACAAACAAATGAACTAAAAGTCAAAATTCATCCGGTAAAAAACTATCCGTGGACTGTTTTATATCAACTCAAAGATGTCAAACAAAGTTATGTTAACAACAAAAAGCAAAGTAATGATAGCACTTTTATATATGATATGAATGGTTTGACACCAGGAATGTACTTATTAATGTATGATATGAATCAGCATAATTTTATCTATTTTATTTACAATAATGAGCCTATTCATTTAGAGATTTTTCCGCGTGAACATAACAAAATTTTAATTAGTCGCTCAAAAGAAAACAAAGCTTTTTTACCTTACGCCGGCAAACATAACCTGCTGGTATCTAAACTTAACAAAATTGAAAAAAAATTAGCTTTTAACGAAGTGTCTCCCAAAGATAGAATTGACTACCGTCAATATACTGCGAGTTTAAAAAAATTGCAACAACAAGCTTTGGTCAAATCCGAAGGCCTGTTAGCTCACAAATATATTCAGAATATGGCTGAATATTATCCTGCTAATTTAAGAAATGCTGCTTGGTATTTCAAAGAAAGAAAAAAACATTTTTTTGACAATTTGCATTTTAATGATAACGATTTGCAACATTCTAACATATTAATTAATAAAATAAATAATTACGTTTTTTCTTTAAATCCCCCACAAAATCCTAAGACAAAGCATTTAGATTATTATAAACGTATTCAAGACGTTTTATCGCTCATTGAAGACCCAAAATATAGAAATAATGTCATTTTTTCGCTTACAGCCTCTTTTGTAAAAATAGATGGTCGAGTGTCAAAAATGCTTATTAACAACTATATCAATAAAATGCCGGCAGACGAGCAACAAAAATTTAATGTTACTAATGTATTAAACCAAATTGGATTAAGCATCGGCGAAAAAGCACCTGATTTCAAATTTGATGACCAAGACGGACATATGAATCATTTGTATGGATTAACTTCTAAAAAACCGTACAATCTCCTTATTTTTTGGAGCGCAACCTGTCCGCACTGTTTAAGAGCAATGCCTCAAATAAATCAAATGATGAAAAGCCGGAAAGATTTTAATGTGATAGCTATTGGATTAGAATCCGGATTAGAGCCTTGGAAAATGGAACAAAAAAAATATCCGGATTTTTATCATGGCATTAAATTAGAAAAATGGCAAAATCCAATTGTAAAAACATATGGCATACACGCTACACCAACTTTTTTTATTATTAATTCCAAAAATGAAATAATAGATGAGCCATATGAAATAAAAGACTTAAAACATTGGCTATTGCAACATCCTCAACAATAAATTATTTACAAGCTTATTTCTTCCAAATCGGTTTGAAGTTTTTCCCATTCCATCATCAATTTCGATAACTTGGTTTTAGCCATTTCATAATCATTAAAAAAATCAGGATCGGATGGTGGTTTTGAAGAAGCTAAAACAACTTCTTTTTCTTTAATTAAAGTTTCTTGCAGTTCAATAGCTTCTTCTATTTTATTTATTTTATTTTTTAATTGTCGCAGTTTTTTTCTATCAGCTTTACGCTGCGCATATGCAGTATTTTTTGAAGCAGATAAACCGGTTGTTTTTTGTTCTTTTCTTTGTTCAATTACTCTAAAATTTTCAGCTTGTCGCTCCTGTAAAAAATAATCAATATCTCCAAGATGCACTTGAATCTGTTTATCTTTAAATTCAATTGTTTTATCAGTCAGTCCTTGCAGAAAATGCCGATCATGTGATACAACAATTAAAGTTCCTTCAAATTGAAGCAAAGCTTTTTGCAAAACATTTTTAGATTGAATGTCCAAATGATTGGTCGGTTCATCCATTACTAAAACATTAAATTTTTGCAGCATCATAATTGCTAATGCCAACCGGTTACGCTCACCACCCGATAATACGCCTACTTTTTTATGAACGGCATCTCCCGAAAAAAGAAAAGCCCCTAAAATGTCTCTAACTTTAGCTCTATTACTATCATCAGAAACAGCTTCAATAGTTTCTAAAACCGACAAGTCCGGATTTAAATAAGCTGATTGATTTTGAGCAAAATAACCGATTTTGACATTATGACCAACTTTTATTTTCCCTGACGTGGGTTGTAAATGACCCACCAATATTTTGGAAAGAGTAGTTTTTCCTGTTCCGTTTTGTCCTACAAAAGCCAGCCGTTCACCTTTTGTAACTATTAAATTTAAATCTTTTAAAACTTCCTTATCTCCGTAATTTTTGTTTAAATGCTCAATCTCAAAAACAATTTTTCCGGAAGCTTGTGCCACCGGAAACTGAATATTCATTGCTTTTTGAGAAACATCCTCTACTTCAATACGATCCATTTTTTCCAATTTCTTAATCAATGATTGGGCAAAACTGGCTTTGGTAGCTTTATATCGAAATTTTTCAATTAAGCGTTCCATTTCTTTAATTTCTTTGGCCTGATTTTTTGCTGCTTGTTGCTGTTTTTCAAGCAGTTCGGCTTTAATTTTAAAGAATTCTGAATAAGATTTAGGGAAATCGTATGTTTTATGAGGTGTTAGTTCAATAGTTCTATTGGTAACATTATCTAAAAACATTTGGTCATGACTAACTAACATCAATATACCTTTAAAATTTTTCAAAAAGTTTTCAAACCATAAAATACTTTCAATATCTAAATGATTTGTTGGCTCATCAAGGAGTAAAATATCGTTGTTTTGTAAAAGTATTTTTGCCAATTCAATCCGCATACGCCAACCACCTGAAAAGCTTTCTACAGGTTTATCAAAATCGACTTCTGTAAAACCTAAGCCTTTTAATACTTTTTCAGTATCTCCTTTGTATTGATAACCACCTGCCACTTGAAATTTTTCTTGCAAATGATGATAATCATCAAGTAATGTCATGTATGCTGCACTTTCAAAATCTGTACGAATAGCTAATTCTGTTTCAATGATTTCTAGTTTTTGCGCAATAGCTTGTATTTCTTTAAAAGCTTTATATGCTTCTTCTAAAACTGTTGCACCGTCTTCAAAATCAATATCTTGTTTAAGATAGCCGATTTTATGCCCTTTTAAAATGCTAATCTGACCTTCTGCCGGATCAATCTGACCGGTTATAGCTTTTAAAAGCGTAGATTTTCCTATACCATTTCTACCGATCAAGCCAACTTTATCACCGGGATTTAATTGAAAACTAACATGACTGATAATATCGTTGCCTCCTAAACGAATGCTGACATTAGATAAATTGAGCATAAAGGATTTTTTTAAGCCAAAAATAAGGAAAATTACGTTGACTATATCTAAAATCAGCTTAGAAAGGTGTTTTAATTAAAAGTAAATTGTCTAATATATGATAATTAAAATAACCAGACTGACAATTAATTAAAATCAGTCATATATTTCCTATTCCTTTAATTCCATAAAGTGTTATAATACACGTATATCTGTTGCCGGTATCCAAGCTTTTTTACCATCTGGCAATTGTACTAAATACCAATCACCATCAGCTTTCAATAGTTTTACTTTGGTCCCCTCATGAAGCTCAACAACCGAATCGGCAGTTAAATTGGGTTCTGTTTTTAAATCAACTTTAGGCGTAAAAATAATAGCATACTGAATACGATCTTGTTTTTGACCTAATTCAGCATTGTACCAAGTAAAGAAAAGAAGCAATAAACTAATCCACATTATCACAAAAGTAATACGTTTTATATTAGGATTTTGCGTAAAAAGGAACCAAATAAAAGCAAAAAGGCCTCCAAATGCTATAAAAACTGCTAACCAAGCCCAAGTGTTGTACGCAAAAAGCCGGTTGATACTTTTATTGGTGCGTAACAAAATGTTTTCCGGAACCTGCTCTATTTGATCTAATTTCATACGGTTGGCTAATTTTAAATTATAACGAACATCTTCATCTCCGGGGGCTAATTTTATAGCTTTTTCATAAAAATAAATAGAAGGCGCAATACGGTTTAATTTATAGTAAGCATTACCTAAATTGTAATATAATTCAGGAGCTTCCACGTCGTTTTCTAAGGCTTTTTCATATAAAGAGATGGCTGTATGATAATCTCCTTTTTTATAAGCCAAATTGCCTTGTTTAAAAAGGTCATTAGGTTTTTGTGCAAAAAACAACAAGCCGTAAAACAATAGAAAGGTGGTTATAATTTTTTTCATTTTTTTATTTTTTGAAGCTTTTTAAAAACTATTCATCAGTTTTTCGGCATCGGCAAAATCTTCTGTCATTTTGGTCGTAGTTGCCGGTGCATAACGAGCCATATCACATCGATTTAATAAATCAATTAACAAGTTTATTTTTGATTGATCGACACCTTTTTCCAGCAATTTACGACGAATATTTTCCCGCGTCATTTCTGATGTATCCAAACGCAATTGAGCCTTTAAAAAATTATGTAAAGCTTTTTCTAAACGGGCATAAAATACATCTTTCTGACCGATCGATTTTTTAGCTTCTTTTAAAAATTTGGCAGCCAAATTTTTAGTTCTTTTTTGTTGCTCATAAACCGCATCATATACACGAGTTGAAAGATATTTATAATAACCAAAAGCTAAAAATGCCAATAAGAAAGCTAAACTTATTAAAATGTAAAATAACTTACTACCATAAAAAGCAGTTTTATTTTTTGATTTAAAATGTGCTTTTTCTTTGATAAATCGAAAATCGACAGCACCATTTTTTGTATTTGCAGTATTAGATACTGACATTTGGTTATTATTCAAACCGGCATTACCGGTTACAAACAAGATAAGATCATTGGTTGTTTTGGTTACATAATTTCCTGATTTTGGATCAAAGTAAACAAATCTTATACCGGGAATAATATATTTACCCGCAGCATTAGGCACCACAACATATTCATCTTCAACGGTGCCTTTATTACCCGAAAATGTGGCACGCACTTGCTCAACATGTTTGGGTTCGTAAACTTCCAACCCATTGGGCGCTTTTAATTTAGGTAAATCAAAAAGTTTTAAATTTCCAATCCCTTGCACTTGAACCCGCACGGTCAGCGGTTCATTTAAGTTAATATTTTGGCGATCGGTCTGTGTTGTGAAATTAAAGTTTCCAACAGCTCCTGAAAAATCAATAGGCTGATTTTTCTTAGGTAAAGCTTTTACATATAATACTTTTTTTCCGGAAGTTAGGCGTATACGTTGTACTTTATAATCAGGAACACGCATGCCAAAAAAATTACGATATACCGGAACCTGCAAATCTATTTGAAGGCTTAATGGCTTTACAATGAGCTTGCCTGATTTTTGTGGAAAGAGTAACTTCTTTCGCAAAATATAATACATATAAGGCTTGCCATTTACCGTTCCTTCAAAGGGTCCTGAAATATTCCGGTCAACATCTTGCACCCAAAAACCATTAAATTGCGGTTGGGCTGTTTCAGTATAATTGACTACACCGTAATTTCGTGGAATGTATAATTTATATATCAACCCTACTGCTTCATTGACATAAGGTTTGTTTTTTGTCAATTCTACTGACAAAAAAGCATTGTCAACTTTGTCTTTTACCGTAATATTATTATTTTTAGAACCACTTTGTATTCCACCGCCTGCCGAAGACACTACCGGAGCTTGCCCTTTACTGACTTCAATAACTATGGGTTGCGTTTGATAAGTTTTTCCATCAACAACAACACTCGCCGGGCCAATACTTAAACTACCGTTTTTAACCGGCTGCAAAATATAACTATATGAAAACTTGGACGTCACACGACCGTTAATATAGGACATTTCTTGTGAAGTACTCGGTCCCATTATTTTTTGAAAACCTTCAAAAGATGGTGGCACAAAATTACTTTGAGAAAAATTACTGTTTGAAGATATCTCAAAGTTTATACGTAAGCGTTCATCAGTTGTTAAATGGGTTTTAGAAACAAGCGTCTTAAAGGACACTTGTGCCTGCATAGGCATGACAAACAATCCAAATATTAAAAAATAAAACAGTCTTTTCATCATTCTATCATTTACTAAATTGGTAAAATTGCCTTACGGTTGCCAATGCATCATTAAAATGTCATTTTTTCCAAGTATCCCGTAAGGTTACGGTACGGTTAAAGACCAATTGATCTTTGGTAGAATCCGGATCAACGACAAAATAACCCAAGCGCGTAAATTGGAAGCGCTCTCCGGGTTTAACGTCTTGCAAATTTGGTTCCAAACGTGCTTTTCTGTCAATTTGTAAACTATTTGGGTTTAAAAATTCTAAAAAACTTCTGTCTTTATGTCCGTCCGGCGCTTCATCTATGAACAATCTGTCATATATACGAATTTCGGCCGGTACACTATGTTTTGCTGTGACCCAATGTAAAGTACCTTTTACTTTTCGTTTACTTTCAGGAGTTCCGCTACCGCTTTTACTTAATGGATCATAAGTAGCATGTATTTCAATTATATTTCCGTCAACATCTTTGACAACGCTTTCCCCTTTAATGATGTAAGCATTTTTTAGTCGAACTTCCTTGCCTAAAGTCAATCTGAAAAATTTACGATTGGCACTTTCTTTAAAATCATCTCTTTCAATATAAAGTTCACGGGCAAAAGGCATTTCTCTGTAGCCGGCTGTTTCATCTTCCGGATTATTTTCAGCTTTTAAATATTCTACTTTTCCTTCGGGGTAATTATCAATAACCAATTTTATAGGATCTAACACAGCCATTCGTCTGGGTGCTATTTTATTTAAATGTTCGCGGGCTGCAAATTCTAATAAAGCTACATCGGTCACATTTTCACGCTTTGAAATTCCGGATAATTCACTAAAATTAATGATAGACTCCGGTGTATAACCGCGACGTCTTAGGCCGGAAATAGTCGGCATACGCGGATCATCCCAACCGTTGACATAACCCTCTTCTACTAATTGTAGTAATTTACGCTTACTCATTACTGTATAGCTGAGGTTACGTCGGGCAAATTCACGTTGTTTGGGTTTTAAACCACCATTATAAACTTGTTCAACATACCATTCGTACAAAGGACGATGAGGCTTAAACTCTAAGGTGCAAAGTGAATGAGAGATCTGTTCTAAATAATCAGATTGGCCATGTGTCCAATCATACATAGGATATATTTTCCATTGGTCACCGGTACGGTGATGGGCTCTGTGTAAAATGCGATACATAATAGGATCGCGCATGTGCATATTGGGCGAAGCCATATCTATTTTAGCACGTAAAACCATTGCTCCTTCTTCAAACTCACCTTTGTTCATGCGTTCTAACAAATCTAAACTTTCAGCAGCAGACCTGTTGCGGTATGGACTTTCAATCCCGGCCTGCGTAGGTGTCCCTTTTTGAGTGTTTATAACGTCTTGTGGTTGCTCATCAACATAGGCTTTACCTTGCTTGATCATGTCAACGGCCCAGTCGTATAATTGCTGAAAATAATTGGAAGCATACAACTCCTTATCCCACTTAAATCCCAACCAAGCAATATCTTTTTTAATAGCATCGACATATTCTTGCTCTTCTTTTGCCGGATTGGTATCATCAAAACGTAAATTTACCGGCGCATTATATTTTTTACCTAAGCCAAAATTTAAACAAATAGATGCCGCATGTCCTATATGTAAATAACCATTGGGTTCGGGCGGAAATCTAAATCGCAATTTTTCTTGAGGTAAGCCGTTTTTTAGATCTTCCTCAATAATTTGTTCAATAAAGTTTAAAGATTTTTTCTCTTCTGACATGATCATATTTTTAACTTGACAAAAATACAATATTTTAGCAGTTTTCCGCCTTAAAGATTAGTTAAAAGTCCTTAAAAAAGTATTAAAGTTGCAAAAACAGGTCTTAGAAATAAGTGTTTGCTATATTTTAAAAAATATCTATATCATTTTTATCAATATCCTTCTACATCATCATCTTTATTTCTGGTATCACCGGCACCTTCTAACTGACCGTCTTTAACCAAAATGGCTTTTACAATACCTATGTATTTTATCTGTTTTAATTGGTGTCCGGCTTGTTTTAATTGATCTGCAACTTTATGACTAAAAGTATTTTTTTCAAACATAATATAGTCGGGTAAAAACTGGTGATGAAAACGCTTGGCTTGAACGGCATCATACATATTCATATCAAAGTCAATAACATTTAAAATGCTTTGAAAAACCGAAGTAATAATAGTTGAACCGCCCGGAGTGCCTAAAACCATAAATACTTCATGGTCTTTTGTTACAATAGTTGGTGTCATAGAGCTGAGCATACGCTTGTGGGGTGCAATAGCATTGGCTTCAGCACCTATTAAGCCAAACTGGTTTGGGACTCCCGGCTTGGCACTAAAATCATCCATCTCATTATTTAAAAAGAAACCGTAGCCGTCGACAATAACTTTTGAACCATAATTAGAATTTAAGGTCGTTGTACAAGATACGGCCATCCTATCCGAATCAACGATGGAAATATGGGTCGTTTCAAAACTTTCTTTGTGAAATTGGAATTGACCGGGGAAAATATCGGTGCTGGGTGTTGCTTTTTTCATTGAAAAATCAGACATCCGTTTGATTAAATATGCTTCACTCAAAAGTGTATCAACAGGTACCGGATAAAAATCACTATCTCCTAAATATTTGGCACGATCGGCATAAACTCTTTTCTCAGCTTCTACCATTAAATGGCTGGTTTTATAAGAATGGAATCCCCATTTTTTCAACGGATAACGGGCAACAATTTTTAAAAGTTGACCCAAAGCAATTCCACCACTCGAAGGTGGCGGCATTGAAATAACTTTATAATTTTTGTAGGAAACTTCTATCGGTTTTCTAAATTTTGTTTGGTATTGCTTTAAATCATCCATATTTATAATTCCACCGCTTTTTACTACTTTTTTAACAATAGCTTGGGCTACCGGCCCTTCATAAAAACCTTTGGGGCCTTTTTGCGCTATAATTTTCAAGGTTTTTGCTAAATTGGGTTGCACCAAATAATCGCCGGCTAACCATCGGTCTTTAATGAAGGTTTTATTATCGGGATTCCATTTTAAAAAATCATTTTTATATTTATTTAAACGGTGGGCTTCGGCTTCTGAAACCGGGAAACCTTGTTCGGCTAAATCAATGGCCGGTTTTAATAAAACAGCCCAATCTTTTATACGTCCGTATTTTTGCCAAGCTGTGTACAAACCTGCAACGGTCCCCGGCACACCTACGGCTAATCCGCCATTACGACTCAATCCCTTAACAACTTGCCCTTGCTTATCCAAATATAAATTTTTATGAGCTTTTGCAGGAGCCGTTTCCCTAAAATCTAATGTCGTAGCTTCGCCTTCGGGTGTTCTAATAATCATAAATCCTCCGCCACCTAAATTACCGGCTCGCGGGTAAACTACTGCCAATGCAAAATTGGTAGCAACCAAAGCATCAACGGCATTGCCACCTTGTTTCATAATTTTAACACCTATCTTGGAAGCATAAGGATGGGCAGAAACCACCATGGCAGTATCTGTTACTAAATGTTTATGTGTCTTATAGGCATGAGACGAATTGTCACAGGCCCATACCAAGAAAATTAACAGACTTAAAAGGAATAATTTTTGCATATTATAAAGTTATAAGCCTCTAATATAAAATTTATTTTTAATTTCGACCTTTAAACTATCTAATTTTTTCATAATCATGAGAACAAAATATCTTTTTTTTAGTTTTTTATTTGTTTTTAATATGCACCTCAAAGCGCAGTCTTCTGATATAAACAAAGTTTATGGTTTAGAATTAGATACTTTAAAAACTATGGTATTAAAACACAAAAATTATTTTACACATTTAAAGCAAAAATGGCTTAATACTCCTCAAAAAATAACATCTGATGAGTTGATGTCACTTTATTACGGAAGTTGCTTCATGCCTGATTATAAACCTGTTAACGAAGATAAAGCCATAAATCAAATTGCACAATTAATGGATGAAATGAATTTTGAAAAAGCATTAATCGAAGGAAAAAAATTAATAAATATGTATCCGTTCAATGCTCGCTTATATATGCTTATGGGCTATGCAAGTAAAAAAACGGGACAAACAAAACAAGCAAAAATTTATTATAAAAGATATGCAGATTTAATTCGAGTTCCTTTATATAGCGGCAACGGAAAAAATTTTCAAAAAGCCTTTGTGGTAAGATCAATAAGCGATGAATATTTAATTTTAAATCAAAAAGATTCGGAATTGATAGAACAAGCTGTTCGTTACTATCATAAAAAACCTTTTGATGTTTTTGTAGTTCGTAAAAAAACACCTGACCATCAATCAATTCAAAAGTCTCTTAAACAAAAATTGTATATGAATATATATTTACCTTTTTTTGTTGGTCAAAATAAAAATTACAAAATGGCACAAGAAGAGGCCAAGAAGAAATATAAAGTTAAGCCTTGATTTTTAAATATAGCTTATATAATCAGCTATAAGTTTTATATATTCAAATAAAAAAAATAATTTCATTAAAAACAGTAAATTTGCATGCATTATAAAAAAATGATTATGAAAAAAAATTTATACAGTTTATTTTTTCTGTTAAGCCTAACTTTTTATGGACAAGATTCAACTTACTTAATGCAATTGGGCAATCAAAAAGTATCGCCGCAAAAATTTGAATTGATGTATACTAAAAATTTAGATTTGATTCAAGACCCTACTCAAAAAGACATCGACAATTATCTTCAGTTGTTTATCAAATATAAACTTGAATTAGCTGATGCTTATGATCAGAAATTTGATCAAGATCCGCAGTTAAAAAGAGAATTAGCCACTTACAGAAAAGATTTATCAAAAAAATACCTTTCGGATAATGCTATTATTAATCAATTGGTTAAAGAAGCTTACAACCGGATGAAAACCGATGTTCATGTTGCACATATTTTAGTTAAAGTGGCTCCGGATGCTTCGCCGGCTGACACCTTAAAAGCTTATAATAAAATCATGATGATATATAAGAAGGCACAACAAGACATTGATTTTGGTCAACTGGCACAACAATATTCCGAAGATCCTTCTGCCAAAATGAATAAAGGAGATTTGGACTATATCAATGCATTTCATACGGTTTATCCATTTGAGACGGCTGCTTATCAAACTCCGGTAGGAAAAATATCCAAACCCTTCAGGACCAAATACGGCTATCATATCATTAAAGTATTAGACAAAAGGCCGGCGCGTGGCGAAGTTGAAGTTGCACATATCATGACTGTAAACCACCCCGACAAAAAAAACGAATTGGATGCCAAAACGCGTATCTTCCAAATATATTCGCAATTACAAAATAATGAAGACAGTTTTAAAAATTTAGCTCGGAAATTTTCAGATGACAAACATACGGCTATCAATGGTGGGCGGCTACATAAATTTGGCATTCGCCAAATGATACCATCATTTGAAAACCAAGCTTTTAATTTGAAAAATCCCGGTGACATATCCCAACCGTTTCAAACTAAATATGGTTGGCATATCATTAAATTAATTCGAAAATATCCGGTTTTAGACTTTGATCAAGTAAAAAACTTGGTACATCAAAAAGTATTACGCGATGAGCGTTCTAAAATGGGCCGTAAAAAACTAATTGAAAAACTAAACAAAGAGTTGCAAGTAAAAATTACCGGTAATTTGGATATCGTAACGACACATATCAATCGTGATTTTTTTGTTAACAAATGGCATATTCCGCAAACACCCGAAAATCAAAAGGTATTATTTGTCATAAACAACGATAAAAAAGTGACTTATCGCGATTTTTATCAATATTTATATACCCATCAGAAAAAAAATCCTGACAAATATCCTCAAAAGAAAGCTGTCATATCCAAAGCTTTTGAACGCTTTAAAGAAAATCAACTATTTGATTATTACAATCATCATTTAGAACAATTTTATCCTGAATTTGCACAAATAATGAATGAATATAAACACGGTTTAATGTTATATGCCATAAAAAAACAACAAATTTGGGATAAAGCTGAGAAAGACAGCTTAGGTCTTAAAAAATATTATCAACAACACCGAAAAAATTATATGAAACCTGAAACTTTTGACGTTCTATTGGTACAAACCTCAAACCATAAAACAGCCAAAAAAATAGCTAAGGATTTAACCAATGGACACTCAAAAAAAGAAATTGAAGAAAAATATCAAAAAGAAGGTGTTATTACAAAAGAAAAAACTTATACTGACGAAACGCTACCGGTGACTTTCGATAAAAATAAAAATTGGTCGTTACAAAAGGAAGGT
Organism: Flavobacteriaceae bacterium; assembly: GCA_015494075.1. GTDB lineage: Bacteria > Bacteroidota > Bacteroidia > Flavobacteriales > Flavobacteriaceae > WGBX01. Next base: position 17,382 of record WGBX01000177.1, on the reverse strand, counting down.
AAGCAATATGTTCTTTATTATTTAACCAAGACTCATCCTGCTTACATGCCGTCTTTAAAAGAAATTAAAGGACAAGTGGTTTCTGATTATCAAAACTACTTAGAACAACAATGGTTGTCAAAATTAAAAAAGAAATATTCTGTGAAAATTAATGAAAAAGTCTGGCAACAAGTTCGTGCAAAATATAAGAAATAAACTTAGGTTTATAATTATATTCGTCGTAATATCGGCTTGCCATTTCAATCAGGATAAGCCGGATAAAAAGCCCATTGCAAAAATTTATAATACATATTTATATTTTGAAGATATTGCACCAGATATTTACAAGGGAAAAACGCCTGAAGATAGCTTAAACAGCCTGAGTCAATATATGGAAGATTGGGCTTACAAAACACTTCTGCTCAAACAAGCCGAACGTAATGTCGATACTGCCAAAATTAACCATTTGGTACAACAATATAAAAAAGATTTACTAACGGAAACCTATAAAGAATTGCTAATTCAAAAATTTATAGACACAATTATTACTGGCGATACATTACAAAAATATTATCAAGACTACAGAAAGTACTTTAAATCGACCGATAATTATGTCGCTTCACAATATATTGTTATCCCTAAGCAATCATCAAAAATACCAAAGTTTAAAAAATGGTTTTTTTCTGATCAAGCTGTCTATGCAGACAGTCTGATTAAAAATACATCTACTTTTCAAAAATTTAATTTAGATGATAATAAATGGTATAAGTTATCAGATTTAAAGAAGGAATTACCGGTTTTAAAATCTGTAAATGAAAAATATATCTTAAAAAAACGCAAAAAGTTTGTATTAACAGACAGTTTAAGTTTATATTTGGTGTTTATTAAAAACACTGTGACAAAACAAGCTTATTTACCTTTAGAGTTGGTTAAAAATGATTTGAACCAACTTATTTTGAGTAAACGAAAACAACAAGCATTATCACAGTTAAAAGTTCATTTAAAAGAAGAAGCTATTAATAAAAAGATTTTTAAAATATTTAAAACAAAAACAGTGCAATGAATAGACTAAAATTAATCATATTTGGACTTGTCTTATGGAGCATTCAACCGGCTATCGGGCAAAATAAAAAAATAAAAATAGATGGTGTAGCAGCTGTTGTTGGCAATAAAATTGTTCTTAATTCTGAAATCGAACAATTAAAACTCCAATTGAAACAACAAGGTTTGGACACACAAAATTTAGATGATTGTAAAATATTGGAGCGTTTGCTACAAAATAAACTTTTGCTGATTGAAGCCAAAAAAGACACTTTGATTAAGGTTACTGATAAAGAAGTTGAGGGAATGGTCAACCAGCAAATTGAATATATGAAAACTCAAATGGGAGGTGATTTAGATAAAGTTTTAGAATTTTATAACAAAAAAACGCTGACCGAGCTGAAAAATGAATTAACTAAATTAGATAAAGAAAAAAAATATGTGCAATTAATGCGTCAAAAGGTTTTAAAAGATGTCGATGTTAGTCCGGAAGAAGTTAAAACTTTTTATGATAAAATTCCCGAAGATAAAGTCCCCGAAATCGGTACTCAAGTCGAATTGCTACAATTAGTAATTAAACCAAAACCTGATAAAGAAGCTGAACAAAAGGTTATCAATAAATTAAAAGATATTAAAAAGAAGGTAGAAGACGGGGCCAGTTTTAGAGCACAAGCAGTCTTATATTCTCAAGACCCCGGCTCACGTGCCAATGGCGGTAAATATGTGATAACCCGTAAATCTGCATTTGTTCAAGCCTTTAAAGATGCAGCTTTTAGTTTAGACAAAGGACAAGTGTCAGAGCCTTTTAAAACACAATTTGGATGGCATATTTTGACGGTAGAAGAAATAAACGGCCAAGAACGTGTAGTACGACATATTTTGATGGTACCGGAAATCAGTTTTCTCAATAAAAGAGCAGCTAAAAAACAACTCGACACCCTTCGCAAACGTATATTAAATAAAGAAATCAGTTTTGAAGAAGCTGCTAAAAATTTCTCCGATGACAAAGAAACCAAAGATTTAGGAGGAAAAATTGTGAATCCAAATACAGGAGATGCCATGTTAGAATTAACCATGTTAGACCCAAAAATACACCAAATCGTTCAAAATATGAAAGAAGGTGAAATAAGTGAAGTCCTAACAGAAAATGATCGTACAGGCCAAGAATTATATAAAATTATAATGGTCAAAAAACGCATACCGCGACATAAATTAAATTATGTAAAAGACTATCCTAAAATCAAAGAAATGGCACTCGAACAAAAAAAACAACAAGTGTTGATAAAATGGATGAATGAAAAAATCAAAAATAATTATGTCAAAATAAATAAAGACTACCAAGAATGTAAATTTGACAGCAACTGGAAAAAATAAAATATATGTCTGACGTCCAATTAGCCGAAGCTTTACAAAAAAATATACAAGCATTAAAAAATGAAGTAGCCAAGGTAATTGTGGGACAAGAAACAATTGTACACCAAATTATTTTAGCCATTTTAGCCAACGGACATGCCCTTTTAATAGGTGTTCCGGGATTGGCCAAAACGCTTTTAGTGCATACCTTGGCCCAAAGTTTAGGTTTAGACTTCAAACGCATACAATTTACACCCGATTTAATGCCATCAGATATATTAGGTACTGAAATTTTAGATGAAAACCGTCAGTTTAAATTTATTAAAGGACCGGTTTTTACACACATACTACTTGCTGACGAAATCAACCGGACACCACCCAAAACTCAAGCAGCACTTTTAGAAGCTATGCAAGAAAAACAAGTCAGTATTGCCAACCGTAACTTTAAGCTCGATCAACCCTTTTTTGTATTAGCTACACAAAATCCTATTGAACAAGAAGGGACATATCCATTGCCTGAAGCTCAGCTGGACCGTTTTATGCTGGCCTTAAAATTAGATTATCCCAGCTTTGAAGAAGAGGTTCAAGTCGTTAAAAATACAACCATAAACCATAAAGCCGACATAAAACCGGTTTTAAGTCAAAAACAAATTTTAGCTTATCAAGAACTGGTAAAAAAAGTGCCGGTAGCCGACAATGTTATTGAATATGCCGTAAGATTAGTGGGCAAAACAAGACCGGCAAGTTCTCAAACACCGGAAATTGTAAAAAAATATTTAGATTGGGGCGCCGGCCCTCGTGCCTCACAAAATCTTATATTAGCAGCCAAAGCCAATGCTTTGGTTACAGGTAAGTTTTCACCGGATATAGAAGATGTTCAAACTGTGGCAAAAGCAATTCTTAGACATCGTATCCTGCTTAATTATAAAGGCGAAGCCGAAGGTATTACAGTCGAAAACATTATAGAACAACTATTGTAATCATATAAAATAAAAACAATAATTTGTTTAAAAAACTTTTAAATACCATACCGCGCCCACTCCTTATTAAACTTAGTAAGTTAGGACTACCTTTTTTAGATTTTTTTTATCGCGGAAATAAATTTACAGATCCCATAAACGGACACTCATACCGACGGTTTTTACCATATGGTTATGTACAATTACGACCTGATGTGCTGTCACCGGGAACTCTCTCACTGGAAAGACACCGTTTATTATGGCTTTATTTAAAACAAAAAACCAACTTCTTTTCAGCACCATTAAAAGTGTTACATATTGCCCCCGAACAAGCCTTTTACAAACGTTTAAAAAAACAAACCAACCTAAATTATATTACTGCCGATCTGTATTCACCACTGGCTGATATTAAAGCAGATGTAACCAATCTGCCTTTTGATGATCATAGTTTTGACGTAATTTTGTGCAATCATGTGCTCGAACATATTACCGACGATCATAAAGCTATGCAAGAACTTTTCAGGGTTATGAAACCCGGTGGTTGGGGCGTCTTGCAAGTCCCATTAAATAATGACTTAAAAAAAACCTTTGAAGATGACAGTATTACCGATCGTGATGAACGTACACGTATTTTTGGCCAATATGATCATGTACGTGTTTATGGTCAAGACTATTTTGATCGGTTAAAAAAGGCAGGTTTTAAAGTAAAAGCCGTCAATTTTACAAAAGAACTCAGTGAAGCAGAGGTGAAACGTTACCGACTGGTCTCCGGTGAAATTATTCCGGTGGTTTATAAATAAATTTATTTTGGCAATACTTTAACTGCCGTTTATCTAAGTATTTTTAGAAAAAAAATTGTATTTTAGCTACACATCTAAAAAAATAAATCATGTCACAACATAAACATAATCCCGCAAAAGAAATCCAAAATTTACAATTTTTCGGTGAATTTGGTGGTGTCAACCCATCTATTTCCGACTCAGCAACCTATACATTTTTAAAAGCCAAAACAATGCTTGATACTTTTGAAGGTAATGCAGAAGGTTGTTATTTATATTCACGACACACAAGTCCGAGCAATCACTATTTAGCTTCTGCATTGGCAAAAATGGAAAATACCGAATCGGCCAATGTTGCTGCTAGTGGTATGGGGGCCATTACACCTGTTATATTACAATTGGCCAATGCCGGTGATCATATTGTATCCAGCCGTACTATTTATGGCGGAACTTATGCCTTTCTTAAAAATTGGGTCCCAAAATTCAATATCAATACATCATTTGTCGATATTACGGATTTAGATAAAGTTGAAGCAGCTATCAAGCCAAATACTAAAATGATATATGCCGAAACTATGAGCAATCCTCTATTAGAGTTAGCTGATATTGAAGGATTAGCTGCAATCGCCAAGAAATATAATATAAAACTGGTAGTAGACAACACTTTTACCCCTTTAATTTTTACACCCGCTGAAATGGGTGCTGATGTTGTAATCCATAGTTTAACCAAATTTATCAATGGAGCCAATGATACTGTTGGTGGTGTCATATGTGGTACCACAGCGTTTATCAATCAATTAAAAAATGTTAATGATGGCAGCAGTATGTTGCTTGGCCCCGTAATGGATAGTTTGCGATCGGCTCAAATATTGAAAAATTTGCGAACCTTACCTGTTAGAATGATGCAACATAGTAAAAATGCTTTGTATTTGGCCAAAGCACTCGAAAAAGATGGCTTGAAAGTAAAATATCCCGGTTTAGAATCATACCCGCAAAAAGAACTTTTTGACCGTATGAAACATCCTGAGTTTGGCTATGGTGGTATGATTACATTAGATTTAAAAACCGGTGAAATGGCTACTAAGTTTATGGAAATTTTACAAGATAAAAATGTGGGCTACTTGGCCGTTAGTCTAGGATTTTATAAAACACTCTTTAATGCCCCCGGAAAAGGTACTTCAAGCGAAGTTCCCGAAGAAGAGCAAGCAGCTATGGGACTATCTGACGGCTTGGTACGTATGTCGGTAGGTTTAGATTTCGATATTGAAGAGACCTATCAAAAAATGCGCGAAGCTTTAGATGAGATACATTTTTTTAAACACAACCTAAGCCCTCAAAATTAGTGTTTAGTATAGTTTGTAGATTAAAAGCATACAATTGATCCAACTAAAAAAATAAGTATAACTGTTTTTTTTAAAAGATTCTATAATAACCGGAGATTAATTTTACAAAAATGTCATTTCTGCTTGTCAATTTAACACAAGAAATCTAAATAAAAAATAGGATTCAAAGCAATTAAATTTTAAGGTGTTTTACAACGGTAAAAAATACTTATGATATTATTTTGATATATAAATAATAACTCAAAAACATTATTTGAAAAATGTATTTAATAAAATAAAAGTTGATTATTGTTTTATTAAATTAAAAAATGATTATCAAAGCTTTTGAGTTATTATAAGCACCTAGCTTTGCTAAGAAAGTGGAAAACAATGGAAAAATTAATAAGAAAATTAGCAACCTATATAACATTACAAAATTCAGATATTGAAATTATAACTTCGTCTTTTATAAATAAAACCTATAAAAAAGGAACATATTTGCTTAAACAAGAAAACCGTGCCAATAAAATCTTTTTTATTGAAAAAGGCCTGGTAAGAATGTACTTTATCAGTGAAGAGGGTACTGAAATAAACACCTATTTTGCCTCAAACGATAGTTTTATTACCTCATTTTCAAGTTTTATTAATCAACATCCATCAGTTGAATTTATAAAAGCCGAAAAAGATACAACAGTTTATACCTTAGATTATTCTGACTTTAAAACAAATAATGACTTTATGATTAAATTTAGAACATTATTTGTTGAACAAAATTTAATTTGCATTAAAAATAGACTTGATTTATTGCAAACATCTAATGCAAAAGAAAAATATGAATATTTAATAAAAAACACCGATAAAAATATAATCAATGGGATACCTCAATATCATATAGCATCTTATTTGGGCATAACACCTGAAAGTTTAAGCAGATTAAAAAAAATATTTCTTACCAAAAGTCAAGAAAAATAGAAATTTAAGAATGTAATTTTACCAAATATTTAAAAAATTAAAAAATGGTAACTTTACAAAGAACTAAAAAAATAATGATTGGCACAGGTATCCTAACCGGTATTATGTACATCATTGTGATGTTTATTATAAACCCGTTAATAGATAATAAGTTGGGACTTGAAGTTATAAAGCTTCAATTAGCTTATACAACTGAAAATGGCAAAACTATTATTAATAATTGGCATAAAATAGGCCAACAAAACTTTCTGAAATATATTTATACAGATTACTTGTATGCGTTGACGTATGCGCTGTTCTTATCAACTTTATACTTACACAAAATTTTAAAAAATAATATTAAAATAATACGTAAGCATTATATCATTTTGACATTGCCTTTTATAGCCGGTTTATTTGATATGGTTGAAAATACAATTGAAATATTTTTTATTAAAGACCCCAATGATTTTCCTGCATCTTTATTTGCATTTCATTCTATTTTGTCAAGTATCAAATGGCTGCTATTACCCATCATGATTTACTACTTACTAAAACGCATAAATACTGCAATAACCTAATACTATTCTTGAAACATAGCTATACAAAACTTTTAAACTGCAAACTTCGATAGGTTTTTCAAAAATGGTTTTCTAAGAAATTTTATCTGGTAAATACTAATTTTTTAGGAGCAGACAAATTAGCATCATAACGATAGCCATCTAAATTAAACAGTTTTAATTCTTCAGGTGTATTTATATTATTTAAAGTAATAAATCTAGTCATTAAACCTCTGGCCATTTTGGCATAGATAGCAATGGTTTTCAGTTCACCATTTTTATAATCTTTAAAAATAACATCATAAATAGGATGTTTGAATATTTTACGATCTATAACTTTAAAATATTCTTGACTAGCCAAATTTACTAAAAAATCGCCCTCGGGCATTTCATTATTCAAATATTTGGTTACCGACATACGCCAATAATCATACAAATTCTTATATCCGTTAAATGACAATTTGGTTCCCATTTCCAAACGGTAAGGATAAATCAAATCAAAAGGTTTCAAAATACCATACAAACCGGATAATATACGTAGTCTTTTATTTAATTCCGGTAATTTATCTTTAGGCAAACGTAATGCATCAAATTGCTCATAAACTTGCCCGTTAAAAGTAAAAATAGCAGGACGCGCTGACGGGTCTATCTCTTTATGCCATTGCTGATACCGTTCCCAATTCATTTGAGCCAAATTATCTGATATTTTCATTAATAGTTTAAGCTGATCGGGTGACTTTTGACGCAATACTTCTATAAGGTGTTGAGCTTGATCTAAAAAAACAGGTTTAGTATAAGATAATTTAGGATAACTTGAGTTTAAATTAAGTTTTTTAGCAGGAGATAATACTATTTTCATTAAATAACAGTTTAGAATGGTACAAATATAAAAAACCTCCGGAATAAATTCCGGAGGTCAACAAACATATTAATTTAATTATAATACAGGCATAGTAACATTAACAGTTGTATTTTGTTTAATACTAACACCAACATTATCAACTTGTTTAGAGCCATCATTCTCTGAATCAATTTCTAATGTATAAGAACCTTCAGGTAAACCAATTATTTGAAAACTACCATCAGCTTCAGTATGTGTAGAAACGCTTTCAGGCAAACCATCACCATTATAATCATATGCAACTTCAACACGGGCATAAGCCACAGCATTACCGTTTATATCTGTAACGGTACCGGAAATACTGCCGGTTTTATCTAAATCAACTGCTCTGAAATCAGGCTTAAAATCATTTAAACCGGTAATTTCTGAAACATTGCTAATCCAATCACCCATAAAAGTACCGCTAAAATCAATACTATCAGCTAAATCAATGTCAAATAATAAGTTACCGTATTCGCCGTTTTGAACTTCTAATGCCGGACCTATTTGCACTTCTGTTTGAATGCTGCCGGAAGCATTAAAGTCAAATACATTATTATCGGTTAAGGTAATTGAAACGGTTCCAACTGTAATTCGTGCAGCATTATAAGTGCCATCAGGAATAGTAGAAATTGTAACATCGGCAGTTGAGCCATTAGTATAATCAGCTACATTTATAACTTTACTACCTTCAAAAACAGTCACATAATTACCATTAGTATCTTTAAGTTCAATTTTAGTAATAGCCATATCTACCGAATTGATAAATTGAACGGGAAAAGGATCATCAGTAATTTTTACAGCTACTGACGCTTGATCATCATCACTATCACATGATGTTGTTAAACCTCCAATAAGGAGTAACAATAAAAATAATTTCATTAATTTTTGAATACTTGCTTTCATATTTCAGTTTTTTTTATGTTAGTTTTGATTATTCATCAAATTTTGTGCCAAATTTTTATAAAAATGAAACATATATTACACTCAATCAAGCTGTTACATTTATCACATTAACAAATTTTAAACTACGAATCCACACAAGACGCGTGCAAAGTCTTTAAAACTAAATTGTTAGTAAGTCTGTATTATTTTAATGATCCGGGAGGCATACGCCTATTAGGCCTGCTTGATGAAGTATTTTGTTTGGCTTTTTTTTGAATCTCATCCCATTTAAAATCATAATTAGGTGCCAAATTTTTCAGTTTATTGAGAACAAAGGTCAAATTGACAGGAGGTCCGGCAGAAAATATTTGAACTATTTCATCAGCTTTGGCATCAAAAAATATTTTAATTAAATAGCCGGCACGAGCATTCGCTTCTTTAAATTTTTGCAAATAGTTTATGGCTGTTATAATATTATTTTTGCCCAAACGAACATTGTCAGCCATCATATCTAATCCCCAACGGTGATAGGTATAAATAGCCCTGTGATAGTAAGTGGAATTTGGATCTAATAAAAGCTCTATTAAATCGCCCTTACTATTATTTTTATGATCTTTATCCCAGCCTTTTATACCATTTTGTGCTGCATTATTTTGAATAATTTCTGCTTTTTCAAAATATTGACGACCTGCATTTTCTTTAAAACTATCAAAGTCATGACCTAATGCTATATAAGCATAAAAAGCTAATGTGCTGGTCAAATTATTATCGTAGAGTTCTAAATTGAAATCCAGTTTCTCAAATTCACGGTATTTAAAATTGAAATTTTTTTCAATCAAATTTATTAAAAGGGTTTCATAATCTGAGTTATAAACAGGCCGGTAACTGCGAAAATAAAGTTCACCGTTAATTTCATTTTTTTTTAAGTCATAAGATTTAACCATCAAAAGAATGTCTAATTTAATTTTCTCATGGTTATTAAATTGTTGTTCTGTCCATTGACCTTGATTTAAAAAGGATTCAATAGCTTTTTGCAAAGTAACAAACATTTGTTTATTAGAGCCGCGTACTGCAGAAGCATCCACTTGTACATGGGCTTTAAATTCTTGTGCGTGGCTATTAAAAACCATGGCGGTCCATAAGAAAAAAAAGAAAATTTTTCGCATAATAGTGGCTATTCGATTTTTTTTCTTGAGTTGTTTATTAAAGTTTCAACTACCGACCAAATATCTTCAGCTACTGCTTTCTTACTTTTTAAAGGCAAAGCTATCTGACGACCATCCTTGGTAAATATTGTAACCTTATTAGTATCATATTTAAATCCTGCATTAGCTTCCCGTAATGAGTTTAAAACAATCAAATCAAGATTTTTACGCTGCAATTTATCTAAGGCATTTTCGGTCTCATTTTCAGTCTCCATGGCAAAACCGGCTAAAATTTGATGAGGTTTTTTTTGAGTGCCTAATGAAGCTAAAATATCTTTGGTTGGTTTTAATGCAATTGATAACGAAGATGCGCCCTTTTTTATTTTATGCAATGCTTTTTTCTTAGGGGTAAAATCTGCGACCGCTGCTGCCATAATAGTAATATCGGAAGATTTGAAATACTGTTTTACAGAACTATACATTTCATCTGCATTTTGAACAGAAACCACTTTTATGTCCGGGTTTATCGGACGCAAATGTGTAGGTCCCAATACCAAAACTACGGAAGCACCTCGCATAGCAGCCTCTTCGGCCAAAGCGATACCCATTTTTCCACTGGAGTGATTTCCTATAAATCTAACAGGATCAATAGCTTCATAAGTCGGTCCGGCAGTCACCAAAACCTTCCGGTTTGATAGTGTCGCTTTTTTATTAAAAAAATCTATAATGTTTTTAAAAATATTTTCAGGCTCTTCTAACCTGCCATAACCACTTAAACCACTAGCCAATTCACCTTTGGTTGCCGGTATTATCAGAATTCCGTATGATTGTAATTTCTTAATATTTTTTTGAGTAGCCGGATGGGCATACATATCCAAATCCATAGCGGGTGCTACCATTACCGGTCCCTTGGCCGAAAGGTAAACAGCTAATAAAAAATTATCAGCTTGTCCCGTAGCCATTTTGGCCAAAGTATTAGCTGTTGCAGGTGCAAAAACCATTAAATCTGCCCACTGAGCCCAGGCAACATGGTTATGCCATAAACCTTCTTTGTTTTGAATAAAATCAGTAATAACCGGCTTCCCTGAAAGTGTAGATAAAGTAACAGGCGTAACAAAATCATGAGCTGCCGGTGTCATAATTACTTGGACATTGGCACCGGCTTTTTTAAGCAAACGTACCAATATAGGCATCTTATAAGCAGCTATTCCGCCACTTATGCCTAAAATGATATTTTTGCCGGATATTGACATGCTTATTTAAAAGCTTGATAGTCTTCCTCCGAAACTTCTTTCCATTGTATTTTACCTTCTAACCATTCTTGTAAGGCAATAGCTGTAGGTTTAGGTAAACGTTCGTAAAAACGGGAAATATCAATTTGCTCTTTGTTCTCAAAAATTTCAGCTAATGAATCTTGATCGGTCTCAAATTCTTTTAATTTTTTTAACAATTCATCTTTTAATTCCAAATTGATTTGTTCTGCACGTTTGCCAATAATTTTAATAGCTTTGTAAATATTACCGGTAGGAGCTTTAACTTTTTTCCGGTCATAAGTTATTGTATTTAATGGTGCATTACTTTTTTTTAAATCTGCCATAATATGTGGATTATTTATTTACGGTTTTTATACGGGTCATACAAATGGGCTTATTTTTGCGCATTTGCCTGTAATGAAGGCTTTTGTATCAAAGCTAACTCTTTTTCCAAATTTTTATAAATTACAGTAGCCTTATCTTTTAGATCTGCTTGCTGGCTTTTAGCCATAAAATTTTTATAATATGCTATAGCTTTTTGTAAACGGTCTTCTTTTTTAGATAGTACACTCTTTAAAGCCAAATCTGAAGCTGATTTAAAACGGTAAAACAATGCATCTTCTTTCAAATAAGAGCCAGGATAGTCAACTAAATAATTATTAAATGCACGAATAGCAGCTTTGTAACGATCCAAATCGTAGTATAATTTGGCTACTTCAAAATATTTGCGTTCTAATTTTCGCTGCAAAACAGTATTCATTTTATTGATTTCCGTTTTATATTCAGAAAAAGGATATTTTTTCAAAAAACGATTAATTTCTTCCATAGCACGAAGTGTATATGCCTGATCGACTGAATATTTTGGAGAAAGCGCATAGTAAGATTTAACAATATAATAATCTGCTTCTTCTGCCTTACTACTCTCGGGATATAGCTGGGTAAATTTTCTAAATTTTTCACCGGCTGCATTATAATATTTCATATTAAATAACGTAACGGCATGCGCAAATAATAAGCGTTGGTAGGAAGGTTTACGTTTATAAAATTTCTCGACTTGTGAAAATAATTGGTCGGCTTTGTGATATTTACCGGCTTCATATAATTCCCAGCCCATTTTATATTTTGCTTCTATGTCTTTACCATTATAGACTTTTTGGTATTGGCTACAAGCACTCAACAATAAAATGCCGGCAATAATTACAAGAGTTTTTTTCATTTAATAATTTTTAAATTTCCTTTTACTATATCTCTAAGTTTGTTTGAACAAATATCACGTCAAATAAACTCTCGCCATCTACTTGTCAAATAGTCAGCGCTTCAACTTCCAATTTGCAAAAATAATACTATTATCTTACAATTAGAAATTAAAATCCAATTTTACAACAAAAAAAACTATTTCATTGCTAATAAAAACTTAAAAAAGTCCCTAAACTTTTGTTAAAATCAATCTAATAGTTTCGCTATAAAATTTGTAATTTTGTTTAAATTAAAACTTTCATTATGAATGTACCAAAGTTCCTGATTGCCGACAATGCAGCTTTAGAAGCTGATATTTTTGTATTGCATACAGAATTCCCCCGTTTTCTACTTAATATCAATACTGATGAAATTGAATGGTTAGATGAATTTAGCCAACAAGAAGCAGAAGAAAATGCAGCCTTAATTGAGAAAACCGTTCAAGCTGCCTATAATTTTTTTGATGAGGAAATAAAAAATTATGAATAAAAAAATGTTCTGTCTTAATTTTTGACAGATCTTTAAAAGAAACTTTAGTAAACTAAACCACTCATATATCCTACGACTGCCGATTTATCTCCGGTTATATCGCCGCTTGTACGATAATCTAAAACTTTAGTGTTTAAATACCGATCTTTAGCTGTTTTTATTATTCCGGCTAAACCTATTTTTCCGCAAGCTTCACATTTATCCAAACACAATTCTATATTTTTATATTCAAAAGCTACTAAACAATTATTATCTTTCTCATAAGCAATTTCTTGTGGATGATAATGACTTAAATCCGTCGAAACAACCACAGCATTATCTTGATCTCTTAATACAAACTCAAAAATATCTGCCAAATCCAAGTAATCTGTTTCGCCATATATCAGTTCTACTATTTTAACAGAAGGATTGTAATATTTAATAAAGGGAAACTGTGTTTCGGTACTATGTTCAAGATTATGTGCCCGTTCATCAAACGTAAAGTTAAAATTTTCGCTCAGCTCACGCAAATAAGCCGTATCACCATTCAAAAGACCAAAAGGCGTTTCGTATGCATCAAAATAACCGGCACTTATTCCTCTTATAAAGACATGATGGGAAGGCCCTACAATAACAATACGCTTAGGATTATGCATCCCTAAAATACGGTGTGCAAAGTTAGCCGTAAAGCCACTGTATACATAACCGGCATGAGGTGATATAACTGCTTTGGAGGGCAACTTAAAAATCGTTTTATCAGTAACATTCTCATCCAAAATAACATTCCATTTAACAATCATTTTGGTGATTAATTCCGGGTCATCCGGATAAAATTTTCCTGCATTACCTGCCGGTCTTATAAGTTCCATATACCTGGTATTTTAGTATGACAATTGTAACATTTTCCATTTTTAATACGATCAGACAAAACTTTATAGCCTAATCTTTCAATCAAAGTCTTATGACAATGTGGGCAGTATGTAATATTTTTTCTCACACCCACATTGCCGATATAAATAAATTGCAAACCTGCCTTTTTGCCGATATCATAAGCTTTTTCTAATGTCATTACCGGTGTCGACGAACGGTCTTTCATTTTATAATCAGGATGAAAAGCACTGAGATGCCAAGGTGTGCCAACCCCTAGTTTTTGGGCAATAAAACCAGCTATCTTTTTTAAATGCTCCGGCGTATCATTTATTCCCGGTATAATCAAAGTAGTTACCTCTACCCATATACCAACTTTCTTCATTAACACTAAAGTTTCACGTACAGCAAAAGGTGCTTTGAGTTCACGCCTGTAATAATCAGCATCATAGGCTTTAAAATCAACATTGGCAGCATCAATAATGCCTGCCATATCCCTAATAACTTCCTCACTCTCAACACCATTGGTAACAAAAACATTTTTCAAACCATATTTTTTGGCTTCTAAAGCAATATTACGTGCGTACGGATAAAAAATTGTCGGTTCATTATAAGTAAATGCAATAGATTTAGTTTGATATTTTAAGGCCAATGCCACTATTTGTTGCGGATGAACAAAATCCTTTTGCAAGACACTATGTTCTTGTGATATTTGCCAGTTTTGACAAAAAGAACATTGCATATTACAACCAACGGTTCCTAATGATAAAGCCGTAGTGCCGGGTAAAAAATGATAAAGTGGTTTTTTTTCTATCGGATCAATATTTAAAGCTGCCACTTTACCATAAACCAAATTAACCAACTGCCCATTTTCATTTTTATTAACCCCGCAAACACCTGTCTGTCCATCTTTGAGTTCGCAATAATGTCGGCAAAGCAAACATTTTATTTTACCATTGTTAAGAGTTTGGTAAAATTTGTCAGAAACTATTTGTTGCGGTAAAGTCTTCATTTTGATAGCCTTTAAAACCTAAGCTTATTAAATTATCCGCAAAAATTATTCCCTGCAGGTCAGTTGGAAATTTTGTCAGGCTTTTTGACAAAATAACATCTTGTTTATTATGCCAGCGGTTTTGTTGTCGCCTTCTTAGCATGTTTGTCCATTAAATATAAATATTTGATAATACCGTCTGCCAAACCTATTTTTGGCACATAAACTTTGTCGGCACTACTCCATGTCATTGCCCGTCTGTATATTTTAGTAGCCGGAATAATAACATCGGCACGGTCTGGATTCAGATCCAATTCTTTGATGCGTTCGGGATAACTCATCGATTTTAAAAATTTATATTGGGCATCTAAATAAACTTTTGATAAGGGACTGCCGGGAGTTTTTCCCGACATTTTAAACAATTTATTGATATTACCACCCGAACCTATCAAATAAACTTTTCCATAGTTTTTTACATGATCTTTAACCCATTTTTCTGCTTTATCCCATTCGCCTTTGTCAACCATATTTTTAAGCAACCGAACAGTTCCTAATTTAAAAGATTTGGAGGCCGTTTTGTGCCCGTTTTTAAAAACGCTGAATTCTGTTGAGCCACCACCTACATCAACATATAAATAAGTCCGGTTTTGATCTAACAAGTCTTCTAAATCGGTAGCCGCAATCAATTCGGCTTCTTTAGCACCATCAATTATTAGTATCTCAATTCCGGTTTTATCTTTAATTTCTGCCACAACCTCCTGACCATTTACGGCTTCACGCATAGCTGAAGTGGCTACTGCCATATATTTCTCAACTTCATGTGCTTTAATCAAATATTTAAACCCCATCATAGCATCGAGTAAACGCTGTTTATTTCTTTTAGAGATGACACCTTTAACAAACACATCTGCACCTAACCGTATGGGAACCCGCACCAATGAAATTTTCTTGAATTTAACTTTTTTACCGGAAATAATCACATAACTTACCAATAATCTGACAGCATTTGAGCCGATATCTATGGCAGCATATTTTTTTATTTTCATAACAGTTAGATTTTCAAAATTTAAAATTACAAAAATTTAACAGTTTTAAGCATACCCTCACGAGCAAAAATCCATCAAATTTTAATATTTTTGCCTCAAATTCTTACAAAACTCAAATGATTTACGATAATATACTCCAAACCATTGGCGGTACACCATTAGTTAAAATAAATAAACTAAACCCGAATAAAAATGTTATAATTTCAGCCAAAGTTGAAGGGTTTAATCCTAGTGGCAGTATCAAAGACCGTATTGCCCTGAAAATGATAGAGCAAGCCGAAGCTGATGGGCAACTTACCAGCGATAAAACCATAATTGAAGCAACCTCCGGCAATACCGGTATAGGTTTGGCTATGATTGGTGCCGTTAAAGGTTATCAGGTAGAAATAGTGATGAGTGAAGCCGTTTCAATTGAACGTCGTAAACTCATTGAAGGATTTGGAGCTAAAATTATTTTGACTGATAAAAATCGTGGTACTGACGGAGCCATTGAAAAAGCTCGCCAACTTGTATCGCAACAGCCCGGAAAATATTTTATGCCGGACCAATTTTCAAATAAATACAATAAACTGGCACATTATAAAACCACCGGCGAAGAAATCTGGAAACAAACCAATGGCAAAATCAATTATTTAGTGTCAGCGCTGGGGACTTCCGGTACAATAATGGGTATTGCTAAAACCTTAAAGGAATACAATCCTAATATTAAGATTGTCAGTGCACATCCGGTTAAAGGACATTATATTCAAGGTATTAAGAATATGGAAGAAGCCATTGTGCCTGCTATATATAAACCTGAAAAAATTGATATTACAGTAATGGTTGAAACCGAAGATGCCTTTGAATATAGTCGCCGTATTATGCGCGAAGAAGGTATTCCGGTAGGTATGAGCAGCGGCGCTGCCATGGTAGCGGCGTTAGATATAGCCGGCAAAATAACATCCGGACATATTGTCGTTATTTTTCCCGATCGTGTTGATAAGTATTTGAGCACAGAACTATTTGAATAAGATTTTAAAAAAAATCTTATCTTGCCATATGAAAAAACAGCGGGCAAACCAAAATAATATAGACCCCAAAGACCTAATGGCAGTTGAACGTGCAACAACTGCTTTGTTGGGGACAGCAATATCATTAATTGTCTTGGGATTTGTTATCGAAAAATTCGAATTGTTTTTACATCTTCTAACCTTACAATTGGCAGACAACTCAACTAAAGTACCACAGTTGTCTCATGTGATTTTTTATAAATATCTTAGCATCTCAGTAGTCATTGCAGGTATTTTATTGGCGCTTTTTACTTATAAATACTATACTACATGGATTAAACACTTACAGCGAAACGAAGTAAGTACTGACAAAAAAATATATTTTATCCTGTCTGTTTTTATTGCCATTATTGGAATTGTGCTAATGGCAAGTATGTTATTTATTTAGAAAAATCAGCTTCAAAAAACTTTAAAAATATTTTCGAAATCAAAATTCTGCCATTTTACAATTTACATATTTCCTCTTAATAGAATTTGAATATTTTTTTAAAATGTGACTTTAACCTATTTTTTCGTCTAAATTTATAGGATTAGATTATGATGAAAAAATATGCTCAATATTCTATTGACCAATTGATAGATTTAGTCATTCAAAACAAAGATATAAATGCCTTTGGT
>WGBX01000176.1 GCA_015494075.1 Flavobacteriaceae bacterium | reverse complement strand
CAAACATTTAATGCAATAATAGATAAAATATAAATTTAATTTCAAATTCAAAAGAGGCTGCCTTTTGAGACAGCCTCCTTTTGAATTATAAGGATTTTTTTTAATTTATATTTCAATACTTTCTCCAATGGGTAATAAAATTAATTCTTTGCCGCCCTTATTAAAAACATCTTTAGCTTTTTCATGGTTAATTTTGATTAAATCAAAAGTGTCATAATGGTAACCTAAAACCTTGTCACATTCTACAAAATCTGCTGCAATACTTGCACTATCAGGGCCCATCGTAAAGTTGTCACCTATAGGCAAGACAGCCAAGTTTAGCTTGGCAAACAGGGGAATGAGTTTCATATCTAAAGTCAAACCGGTATCGCCGGCTATATAAATAGCCTTATCTTCACTTTCAATGACAAAACCTGCAGGATTACCACCATAAGTGCCATCGGCAAAACTACTGCTATGCCATGCATTTACCATAGTTACACGTCCGAAATCAAAATCCCAACTACCACCATGATTCATAGGGTGACCTTCGATACCATATTTAGAAAAATATGTTACAATTTCAAAATTTGAAATAAGTTTTGCCGTCGGATTGGCTTCGGCAATATCTTGTACATCTAAAACATGGTCTTGATGTGCATGAGTAACCAGAATATAATCAACATTAATATTTTCAACTATGAATTGATCCTTAGCCAAAGGATTACCGGATATGAACGGGTCTATAATTAATTTTTTTTTCTTGGTTTCTATTAACAGTGTTGCGTGACCTAAATATGTTATTTTCATAGCTCAATTTTTTATGCAAGATAAATAATTATAAGGCTATTGTCAAGTATGTATGATTTAAATTTAAGACAATTAATAATCATAGAACGCCATTTAGGAATGCAGATGTAAATAATAGCACCTTGAATGTTATATCTCTATTATTTGTCAATAAAATATTTCAAGATCAAATTAGCACTTTTGTAACATTTGTATTCAAAAGACGTCTTTAAAATGTTATCAAAATAACGTTTTATGAAAAGATTTTTTGCATTTACTTTATTTATATTTATTCAATGCACTTATGCGCAACAAGAAGTATTTGTTTCCGGCCAAGTTATTGACTCTATTACTAATCATGGTTTAGAATCGTGCACAATAGGTTTTTTTAACACAAAACAAGTATTGGTAACCGGAACTACAACAGATAGTAAAGGATATTTTGAAATAGGTTTACAGCCCGGCAAATATCAAATGATTTTGGATTATATAGGTTATCTCAAGATATCTATGCAGGTTATAATTAGAAAAAACAATCAGTTTTTAGGAACTTTTAGGCTTTCGCCTGATGATAATTTATTGAAATCAGTTGAAATAAAAGCCAAAAGCAAAGCCTTTAAAGTAGATAAAGATGTTTATGTTATTTCACGGAAAATGAAAGTGGCAGCGGCAAATACAAATGACGTTCTTGACAAAATTCAAGGTGTTAATTATGACCGCTATAACAATCAAATTAAAGTAGATGGGCAAACAAATATTAAAATCTTAGTAGACGGCTTAGAAAAATCTCCTGATTATATCCGAAATTTAAATCCTGACAGGCTAAAAAAAGTAGAAATTATTCGTGATCCTGCCGGAAAATATGCCTTAGACGGCTACACGGCAGTTATCAATATCATTTTAAAGAAAAACTATACAGGTTTAGAACTTAACCTTTCATCACAAAGCATTTGGGATACTGATGTTTCTGACAAATCACATTTAATACCAACGAGTTATGCAAATGCAGGCTTAACTTATACTTATAATAAGATAAATATTTATACACAATATAATTTTCATATCAATGATTTTAATTTTCCTACGACAAGCATTTATAACTATCAAGATGGTAGCAGTATTCAGAAATTGAACGGTGAAACTAATAATATGCTGAAAAATGGTTTTGGTGACCGTTTAACATTGGGATTAGATTACTATCTTAATCCTCGTCATACCTTGAGTTTTGAATCCGGATTTGGGAATATTTTTAATCAAAAAGATGAAACCGAACTGCTATATGATGTAATTGAAACAAATCCATACGGAACGGATAGCCAATATCAACTTTTGAGCTTCCTAAAAAATGACACAAAATCTCACTATCAAACGGTTTTTTATATCGGAAAAATTTAATGAACAAAATGAATTGCGTATGGATGCAGGCTTATCGCATTATGAAACTCTGGGTGATAATCGTTTTTTTACAAATCATGTTTTAGATCGTTATGAACAGGCTTTTGATAATAAAAACAGTTTTAAGTTTAATGCCGAATATATTCATCAATTTAATGAACAAAGTTCTTTGCAAACCGGATATGGATTTTACAGGCAAAAAAACACCAATGATTTGACAACTGTATCAGGAAATGAAACAGATAATCAAAATTTTATTTTGACTGATACACGTCATAAGCTTTTTATGTATTATGCTTATAAATTCAATAAAGCATGGTCGGTCAAAGCAGGTATGGCAGGCGAAATTAGTAAGCCGCAAGCTTTTGGTCTAGAAACCACTTATTTGATATCTCAACCTTATTTGGATATCAAATATCAATGGTCTAAAAATATAGCTCTTAAAATCAAATACCGAACTGAAAGCAATTATCCTGACTTATCACAAGCCAACCCTAATACAGTTTACCTTGATCCGCAAACGGCACGTAAAGGCAATCCGGCATTGTCACCGGCTGTTACCCACAAATTAGGCTTACGTTTTGATTTCTTTGGCGGTAGTTTGTTTGCAGAGCCCTACTATCATTTCTCAAATACATATATAGGTCAAATTTCCCGGCTTCGTAATGATGGTATTATAGAGCAAACTTATGAAAATATCGGTAATTATACACATTATGGTATTAAAGGAAATATAGCCATACCATTTAGTAAAAGTGTTTTTTGGCAAACCAATTTTGATGTTTATCATAGTAGTATAACTTATCAGGATAATGATAATGCATTTAATGATTATAATTTGGAAAGCAACTTGGTTTACCTCAACCGGCTTAAAGGTTTTACATCAGGATTTGTTTATCAACGCGGTATGAATAAATATATCAGTCCGCAAGGATATCACAAATGGAACAATGATTTTTTAGGATTTCTAGTTCAAAAAACATTTCCTAAACATAAATTAAATATGATGTTACTCTATATGTTACCGGTAGATTTTGGCGTAGATTATGTGCAAGAGGAATACACTAAAAGTTGGCAATATGAAAGTTTAACACAGTACGATATTCATTTATTAAAAAATCTTTTGATAGTTAGGTTTAACTATAGGTTCAGTAAAGGAAAAGCCACACGTAAAACCAAAAAAATTATTGATGATAACCCAAAAACTGAAAAAAAAGGATTGTTTTAAATGATTTTAGGTTAAAGGCTAAATGTTTTACTCATAAAAATGAGATAAAAATATCTTTGATTTTTCTGCTTTTTTACCAGCCGGTAAAAAAATAAAATATGTAAGTTTGCATATAAAAAAAAATCAAGTTCTATGCATATTGCCATTGCCGGTAACATTGGAGCCGGAAAAACGACCTTAACGACTTTATTATCACAGCATTTAAAGATGGAGCCCCATTATGAATCAGTAGATGAAAATCCGTATTTAGAAGATTTTTATCACGAAATGGAGCGCTGGTCTTTTCATTTGCAAGTTTATTTTTTAAATAGTCGTTTCAGACAAATTTTAGAAATAAAAAAGAATCAAAAAGACATTATTCAAGATCGCACAATTTATGAAGACCGCTTTATTTTTGCTGCAAATTTACATGCTATGGGTTTAATGAGTGAGCGTGATTTTGATAACTATGCCTCCTTGTTTGATTTAATGGAACTAATAGTTACACCACCCGATTTGTTGATTTATTTAAAAGCTTCTATTCCTACATTAGTTCGAAATATTCATTCGAGAGGTAGAGAATATGAGAAGTCTATTAACATCGATTATTTAAGCAACTTGAATAATCGCTATGACAATTGGATTAAAGGCTATGACAAAGGCAAGTTATTGGTTATAGAGGTAGATGATTTGAATTTTGTAAAAAATCAAGAAGACTTGGGAACCATAATAGAAAAGGTCAATGCGGAAATACACGGTTTATTTTAGACATATTAGAAGATCATTTCGCACTAAAAAATTAATATATAAGTTTTTTAGATGGCGTTACAAACATATTAGTGATGAACAATTTTTAAACCTCATCAGTTTGGTAATAGGTTTGTTAACAGGCTTGGCAGCAGTCACCATTAAAAACTTAACACATTTAATTCAACATCTCTTAGAAGCCGATTTTATACATGATTTGCATCGACTTTTATATTTTATATTTCCAATTATTGGAATAGCTTTAACTTTGCTAATTATTAAATATATTATTAAAAAACCGGTAGAAGATGGCGTACCTTTAGTATTATATGCCATTATGAAACTAAAAAGTTTGATTCCTTCTTATCATACTTATGCTTCCTTGATAACAGCACCAATAACAGTTGGCTTTGGTGGTTCGGTTGGTTTAGAGGGACCGTCTACCTTGACAGGAGCAGCTTTAAGCTCTAGCTTATCGCGCATGTTACACCTCAATCTAAAACAACGTAATCTGCTTTTGGGAGCTGCCGCTGCAGGTACATTTGCATCTATATTTAAAGCACCAATGGCCGGTATTTTGTTTGCAGTAGAAATATTTGGTTTTGATTTGACAATGACCTCTTTAGTACCTTTGATTTTGGCATCTGTTTCAGGTATTTTGACATCTTATTTTTTTATGGGCCAAAATATTCTTTTACATTTTACCTTAAAAAACGATTACCATTTTATAGATATCCCATTTTTTATAGTTTTAGGTATTACATCTGCGACAACCTCTATTTATTTTGTCAAAGTATATTATAAAATTATGAATTATTTTGAAGGTATCAAAAATATATGGAAACGTTGGGCCATTGCAGGTTTTTTTCTAGGACTTACTATTTTTTTTCTTCCAACTTTATATGGTGAAGGCTATGAAGTTTTAAACCACATATTGTTAAATAACTATCATTTTGTAGTCAATACTTCGTGGTTTAATATCAATCATAATGATATTTATATGATCTTGATATTTTTTGTATTATTAGTATCTTTTAAAGTTGTAGCCATGTCTTTAACTTTTGGCGCCGGTGGCATTGGTGGCGTATTTGCTCCGACGTTGTTTACAGGTGCTATTTCGGGTTATATTTTAGCTATGGTAATCAACTACATGGGCGTGTTTTCACATCGTTTGTCAACTGAAAATTTTGCATTAGTTGGCATGGCCGGCACTATTGCTGGTGTGCTGCAAGCACCCTTAACGGCAATATTCTTAATTGTAGAAATTACAGGAGGCTATGCCTTATTGGTGCCGATAATGTTAGTGGCGGCTTTGTCATATATGATTTCTAAAAAAGTTTTAAAATATAGTATTTATACAATGCAGCTGGCCGAAATTAACGCTCTGCCAACACATGATAAAGATAAATATGTTGGTCAAATAATTGAGTGGAAAGAAGTGATCGAAAAAGATTTAATACCTATTACACCTGATATGACTTTAGGCTATTTGGTCTATAATGTTGTCACACGTTCTCATCGTCATGTTTTTCCTGTTGTTGACAAAGAAAATCATTTTTTAGGTGTATTAAGTTTAGATGATATACGACAAATAATGTTTAATCGTGATTTGTATGACAATACCCATGTAAGTGATCTGATGCACAAAGCACCGGCAGTTATTTATTTTGATAAAGATCATTTTCAAGACATCATGCGTAAATTTACCGAAACAGGTGCATGGAACTTACCTGTGATTAAAAATGGTGTCTATCTGGGTTTTATCTCAAAAAGTAAATTGTTAAGTGTCTATCGACGCAAATTATTAATTATTACTTCTGAATAAACTTATCTATAAGGATTGTTTTCGGCAGATTGTGCTTCCTCTAATAGTTGTAAATAAGATTTATATCGACTGGTGGAAATTTCTTCTTTTTCAACAGCGGGTTTTACGGCACATCCCGGTTCGTTAACGTGTTTGCAATTATTGAATTTGCATGCAGCCTTATGCGCAAAAATTTCAGGGAAATAGCTATCTAATTCCTCTGCATTCATATCTACTACCCCAAATCCTCTAATGCCTGGCGTATCAATAATTTGACCACCAAAGTCCAAATCATACATTTGTGCAAATGTAGTTATATGTCGCCCTTGCTTATGAATTTCGGATAGATGACCTGTTTTTAAATTTAAACGTGGATCAACGGCATTGATTAATGAAGATTTTCCGGCACCTGAATGTCCTGTGAACATTGAAGTTTTATCTTTCATTTTTTCTTTTAGAAAGTTTATATTTTGGCCTGTTTTAGCTGAAATTTCTATAACGGGATAGCCGGCTTTTTCATAAATATTTAGGAGTCTATTTTTTTTTTCTTTTAGCTCAGGCGTCGTTAGTAAGTCTATTTTATTAATTAATATAACAGCCGGAATGTTATAAGCTTCTGCTGTGACCAAAATACGATCTATAAAAATAGTAGTGGTTTCAGGATTTAAAATTGGTGCTGTTACAAAAACTTGATCAATATTTGCCGCTAATATATGATATTGCTTAGACAAATTTATTGACCGTCTTAACAAATAATTTTTTCGCGGATAAATATGAGTAATAACACCGGTGTTTTTACGGGGTTCCATTTCATAATCAACCCAATCACCAACCGCTACCGGATTAGTGGTTTTAAGACCTTTAATCCGAAACTTACCTCTTATTCTACAAGGGATTATTTCTCCGTTTGGACCTTTAATGTCATACCAACTACCGGTAGATTTGGTTATAATGCCTTTCATATTTAATTGTCTATAGATGGTGATTGACTTTGTTTAAACACTCGGTGTTGAATTTTTAAGCTTTCTTGATGTAATAGCCTGAATAATTGTTCAACAAACTTTTGATTGATATTATTTTCTTCGGCGTTATGAACAGCCTTGCTTAAAATATCTAACCAACGATCTTTTTGATAAATAGCTACATTATCATTTAATTTTAACCGGCCTATTTCTTCTATTTTCTCTTGTCGTTGCCGTAATAATTGAACCAATTCAGCATCAATATCATCAATATCTTTTCTAAGTAATTTAAAAGTTTTCAGTAAGCCTGCATTAAATACCCGATCATTTGGAGGAATAAATTTCGGAATAAAACTGGCTAATGTTTCGGGGGTAATTTGCTGACGGGCATCACTCCATGCTTTTTCAGGTTGTATGTGTGTTTCTATCATAAGGCCGTCAAACATCAATTGTATGGCTGTTTGGGCAATATCAAATACATTTTCATGTTTTCCTGAAATATGAGATGGGTCATTGATTAAAGGCAAATCGGGGAATCGTGTTTTTAAGTCGATAGGAATTTGCCATAAAGGTTCATTTCTATAAGGCATTTTTTTATAGCTGGAAAATCCCCGATGAATAGCACCCAAATTTTCAATTCCTGCTTTTTCTATGCGTTCTAAAGCACCAATCCATAATGCCAAATCCGGATTAATAGGGTTTTTAACCAGAACAGTTTTTTTAACACCTTTTAAAGCATCTGCAATTTCTTGTACAGAAAAAGGGTTAACGCTGGTGCGTGCACCAATCCATAAAATATCAATATCATGTGATAATGCCAATTCGACATGATGAGGGTTAGCTACTTCAACAGCTGTTATTAAGCCGGTTTGTGCTTTGGCTTTTTGAACCCATTTAAGACCAATAGCGCCAACGCCTTCAAAATTTCCGGGTCGAGTTCTCGGTTTCCATATGCCGGCTCTAAAAATATGTGCCCCGGCTTTTTTTACCCCTTTTGCTGTTTGTAAAACTTGCTCTTCAGTTTCTGCACTACAAGGCCCGGCAATTATTAAAGCATCCTCACCAGAGATGCTTGTTAACCAATTGTTATATGTGTTATTTTTTGTCATAAAAGCAAAAATACAATAAAATTTATATTTAGAAAGCTATCAGATTTGCCTTTCTAGTCAACAATCATCAATTATTATGAGTACTAAAAAATTGGACGTGTTATTCAGTTATTTTTCTGTATTTTTGCAAGAAATAAGCACGAATGATTTATGGAAAAAATTTTACAAGATAAAATACAAGAGGCTTTTAAGGAACTTTATAATTTAAAAATAGATAAGCCGGAATTACAAGCTACACGAAAAGATTTTGAAGGTGATATGACCCTTGTGGTTTTTCCTTACATAAAACAATTAAAGAAAAATCCCAAAGAAGTTGCCGAAAAAATAGGTACTTATTTAAAATCGCAAATAGCAGAAATAGCTGATTTCAATGTTGTTGGTGGGTTTTTAAATATGGTAATTGCTCCCGATTATTATATTAATTTTCTTAAAAGTATTGAGCACAATGACCAATTTGGTTTTACCCCAACTGATAGGAAACAAAAATCATTAATGGTAGAATATTCCTCTCCAAATACCAATAAACCTTTACATTTGGGACATATTCGTAATAATTTATTAGGGCATAGCATTAGTGAAATATATAAAGCAACGGGCAAGCCTGTTATCAAAACACAGATTATAAATGATCGCGGAATACATATATGTAAAAGTATGTTGGCATGGCAAAAATATGGTAATGGTGAAACACCGGAGCAAAGTGGCTTAAAAGGCGACCATTTGGCAGGAAAATATTATGTCAAATTTGATCAAATATACAAAGAACAGATAAAAGACCTTAAAGCACAGGGTATAGATGAGGAAATAGCCAAAAAAGAAGCGCCTATCTTAAAAGAAGCGCAAGATATGTTGCGCAAATGGGAATCTAAAGATCCGGAAGTTATGGCTCTATGGCATAAAATGAATGGCTGGGTATATGAAGGCTTTAATGAGACTTATAAAAATTTAGGTGTCAGTTTTGATAAAAATTATTACGAAAGTGAAACATATTTACTTGGTAAACAAGTTGTAGAAGAAGGACTTAAAAAAGGTGTTTTCTATCAGAAAGAAGATGGCTCGGTTTGGGCTGATTTGTCTGATGAAGGTTTAGATCAAAAATTATTATTGAGAGCTGATGGCACTTCGGTATATATGACTCAAGATATAGGAACAGCTATTAAGCGTTTTCAAGATTTTGATATTGATAGTCATATTTATGTCGTTGGAAATGAGCAAGATTATCATTTTCAGGTACTATTCTTAATATTAAAAAAACTTGGTTATGAATGGGCTGATAAGTTATACCATTTATCATATGGAATGGTAGAACTACCACATGGTAAAATGAAATCGCGTGAAGGGACTGTTGTCGATGCCGACGATTTGATGCAAGAAATGACTAAAACAGCCCGAGAAATTTCGCAAGAATTGGGAAAACTGGAAGGTTATAATGAAGAAGAAAAAGAACGTTTATATCGTATTATTGGTCTGGGTGCTTTAAAATATTATATCTTAAAAGTAGATCCTAAACGAACAATTTTATTTGATCCGCAAAAATCTATAGATTTTCAAGGAAATACCGGTCCATTTATTCAATATACTTATGCTAGGATACAGTCTATATTACGTAAAGCGGGTGATTTGAATTTAATGCGTTTTAAACGTACCAGGTTAGATTCAAAAGAAAAGGATGTAATTAAACAACTATCACTCTTTCCACAAGTTATTGCTGCAGCTGCCGAGCAACAAAACCCGGGTTTGATTGCTAACTATACCTATGATTTGGTTAAAATGTATAATAGTTTTTACCAAACAGTACCTATCTTAGCTACTGACAATCAGGATGAGAAAATTTTTAGAATCAAACTATCAAAAAAAGTAGGCGAAACCATAAAAAATGCGTTTAAGTTGTTAGGAATAGATGTACCGGAACGTATGTAATTTTTATGACATCAAAGGCAATATATAAATTTTATTAAGGTTTTTACAATAACCAAAATGCCTGAATTTATGTCTGTATTTTTTAAAAAAATAATTATTTTGACATTAGCATCTTTTTTGCTGCTGGTCTTAGGTTGCCACGGTCAAGTGCCCAAAAATGCCAAACAAATTGATATGAAACCTAAACTTAATAAGTCTGATAATGAATGGGAAAAAATTCTGACTCCGAAACAGTTTTATATTTTACGAAAAAAAGGGACAGACTTACCCGGCACAGGTGCTTATACATATCATTTTGAGCAAGGTATATACAAATGTGCGGCTTGCGATGCCCCACTTTTTAAATCTAACCGGAAATATGAAAGCAACTGTGGTTGGCCCTCTTTTGATGATGCTATCCCCGGTGCTATTATTCAACAGCCTGATTATAGTCATAATATGATAAGGACCGAAATAATTTGTGCTAATTGTGGTGGGCATTTGGGGCATATTTTTGATGATGGGCCGAGAGAAACTACCGGTAAGCGTTATTGCGTCAATTCTACTTCCCTGAATTTTGTCAAGAAAAAACCTTCTCAACCTGAACAATAAATGTCAAAATTACAAACCATACACTTTTCATTTATCATTCCGGTATATAACCGCCCGGAAGAATTAGATGAGCTATTAGCTAGTTTGAGTAAACAAGTAGATCATGATTTTGAGGTAGTAATTGTAGAAGACGGCTCTACAATTCCAGCAAAAAAAATCATAGAAAAGTATAAATCTACATTAAACATTTCATATTTTTTTATAAAGAATTCCGGCCCAGGACTTGCTAGAAATTTTGGCATACGGCAAGCTAAGGGAAACTATTTTATTATATTAGATTCGGATGTAATTGTACCTTCACATTATCTGAAAATAGTGAGGCAAAACTTAAGTCAAAATTATACCGATGCATATGGTGGTCCTGATGCTGCGCATTCAAGTTTTACAACAATCCAAAAGGCTATTAATTTTGCTATGACTGCGATTTTAACAACCGGAGGCATTAGAGGAGCATCTGAAAAAGCCGAAAAATTTCATCCACGTAGTTTTAATATGGGATTATCTAAAGAAATTTTTAAAAAAACAGGAGGTTTTTCATCAATGCGTTACGGTGAAGACATAGATTTGAGTATCCGTATTATGAAAGAGGGTTTCAAAACAAGGCTGATGCCTGAGGCTTATGTCTTTCATAAACGTAGAACGACTTTAAAAAGTTTTTTTAAGCAAGTATCTCATTCAGGTACTGCACGTATAGAATTGTATAAAAAACATCCCAATTCTTTAAAACTTGTTCATTTTTTCCCCTTTTTATTTACTTTGGGTTTACTATTTAGTATAGTTTTGCTGCTAACTCATTGGCCATATTTATTATACATATATATTATATATTTTATTTTCTTAGTAGTTTTTGCGGTATTTCAATATAAAAATATAAAAATAGGT
>WGBX01000175.1 GCA_015494075.1 Flavobacteriaceae bacterium | reverse complement strand
GGTTTAGGTTATGTAGGGCTCCCCATTGCATTAGAGTTTGCTAAAAAAGTTCCTGTTATCGGATTTGATATTAAACCGGAACGGGTTGATCTGATGAAAAATAAAATTGATCCCAGTCAAGAATTAAGTTCAGAAGATTTTGAAGGAGCTGAAATTGAATTTACAGCTAACCCCAAAGACCTAAAAAAAGCTGATTTTCACATAGTTGCAGTTCCAACACCTATTAATGAGCACAATCAACCGGACTTAACACCACTGTTAAGTGCCTGTAAAACTGTGGGACAAAACATTAAAAAAGGCGATTATGTTGTGTTTGAATCAACCGTTTACCCCGGCTGTACAGAAGAAGATTGTATTCCCATATTGGAAAAAGAAAGCGGACTGAAATTTCCCGAGGATTTTAAAGTAGGATATTCGCCTGAAAGGATTAATCCAGGCGATAAAGAACATACCCTAAAAACCATTGTTAAAGTAGTTTCGGGATGCGATGCTGATGCATTGGACAATATTGCCAAAGTGTATGAAATGGTGGTGGAAGCCGGTGTACATCGTGCCAGCTCAATTAAAGTAGCTGAGGCTGCCAAAATTATTGAAAATACTCAGCGTGATGTAAATATTGCATTGATGAACGAGCTTTCGATAATTTTCAGCCGTATGAATATTAATACTTACGAAGTACTGGAAGCTGCCGGAACTAAATGGAACTTCCTCCGGTTTTATCCGGGTTTGGTTGGCGGGCACTGCATTGGCGTAGATCCGTATTATTTGGTTTACAAAGCCAGAGAGTTGGGTTATCATCCACAAATTATTAATTCAGGGCGTTTTGTTAATGATTCGATGGGCGGATATATTGCCAAGCAATTGGTAAAAAGAATTATCGAATTACAAAAAGATATTCGTACAGCAAAAGTGCTTGTTATGGGGATTACCTTTAAGGAAAATGTAAGCGATATTCGCAACTCAAAGGTTGTGGATGTAATTAAAGAACTACAATCCTATTTTATCGATGTGGATGTTGTAGATCCATATGCAAAACCAGAAGAAGTAGAGCGTGAATATGGTATTAAGATGACAGAAAAGGCGGGCAGCGATTATGATGCTGTGATTGTAGCCGTTAATCACATGGAATACCTTAATTTAGACGAAGATTATTTTAGATTACTGACAAAAGATAAAGGAATTTTGGTTGATGTAAAAGGTATTTTCCGTAATAAAATTGATAAAGAAAATTTATATTATTGGAGTTTGTAGCTCCTTTTTTTTAAAAAGATATAAAAGCCGTAACAATCCTTATTGTTGTGGCTTTTATTTTGTTATTTATCCACCATTTTTCCTGACTTCGCACATTATCCACCACACAAAAAATGTAACAATGTGAATAATAACAGGTTATGGTTTTCCATGATTAATTCAAAACGTGTAGTGCCTAATTTCTTATTTATATTGGTTCTAAATAATATTTTGCTTATTTTTACCGCATGTTTGTAAGAAGAAAAACAAGTAAAAATTCACCCAAAATCGCTATTCAGTTAGTTGAAAATATTCGGGAAGGCAAAAAGGTTAAACAAAAGATTGTCAGGCACTTTGGTACGGCTTTAAACGAAGATGAAGCCAAAGTTCTGACACGTTTGGCTTTGGTTTACAAAGAGCAGTTATTAAAACAATCCGCTCAGTTACAAATGTTTGAGCTTAATACTTTTGATACTATTGAAAAATTAGTAAAAAGTTCGCAAGCCAAACAGCCTGAAAGACTTGATGTTAATTTGAAAACTATCGTCGAAGAAAAAAGAATTACAACCGGTATTCATCAAGTTTTCGGAAAAATATTCGACAAAGTGGGATTTAACGAAGTTTTTGAAAATTTTTCAAGAAAAAAATCATCGGTAAGATTATTAAAAAACATTGTCATCGGACGCGTTGCAGAACCTGCAAGCAAACGCTCCACAGCTCGCTTGTTATCAGAGGAATACGGTGTAAATACACAGCTTACATCCATTTACAGGATGATGGATTTTATTGATGACCGGGCAATTGAAAAAATACAAGAAAAAACTTATGCTTATACAAAACAACTCAAAGGCGAGGAATTAGATGTTGTTTTTTATGATTGTACAAGTCTTTATTTTGAAAGTTTTCAACAAGAAGGACTTATGCAAAACGGTTACAGCAAAGACGGAAAATTTAATCAGGCACAAATCATTCTTTCAATTTTGGTAACAAAACAAGGATTACCTGTGGGTTATCAGGTATATTCGGGCAATACTTTTGAAGGGAACACATTGGAAGATGCCGTAAAATTGATTAAAGAAAAATATAAAATCGGAGAAGTGATATTTGTTGCCGATTCCGGTTTAATCAGTCATAAAAACATCGGGCAATTGCACGATAACAATGTTTCCTTTATTATGGGTGCACGCATAAAAAATCAAACCCAAAAAATAACCGAACAAATTTTGGATAAGTCAGATTACCAAAAAGTTAATGACAAACAACACGAAACAGGACTGACATACAAGCAAATAACTCTTGATGATAATTTTACGATGACGGTAACATACAGTCCGAAAAGAGCAGAAAAAGACAAATATGAAAGGGAAAAAGCGATAGAGAAACTTCAATCAAAATTAAAAAAATCAAAAAATCCCAAAGGACTTTTGAGTAATTTCGGATATAAAAAATTTCTGAAAATAGAAGGCGAAGCAGATTTAAAAATAGATGAGACTAAATTAAAAGAAGCCGAAATGTGGGACGGATTAAAAGGCATTGTAAGTAACACAAAAAATCTCAGTCCCTTGCAGCAAATAACTCATTACGCAGGACTTTGGCAAGTAGAAGAAACCTTTAGAATAAGCAAGCATGATGTAAAAATGCGACCGATTTATCATTGGACAGACAAACGTATTAAAGCTCATATTGCCATTTGTTTTATGGCTCTGTCGTGTATGCGATTTGCTGAACATGAAGTTACTGCAAGGTATAAAAAACTAAGTCCTGCTGAAATCAGACGGCAACTAAAACAGGTTCAAACCTCTATTTTAAAAGATAATTCAACTAATAAACTTTATGCTCTTCCTTCAAAAATTTCACAAGATGCATACAAAATACTTAAACTTTTTGACATAAAACACATTACAACCCCTTACGAAATTATTTAAAGTGTAGTGCCTTGGTGAAATTATATACCCCTGTAAATCAATGTATTGTTTTTAAAAATGTGCGAAGTCAGGAAAAAATGGAGGGTGATAACCCGAATTATTCACCGATCCTATCATATTTTTAGAATAATAAATTGATTGATAGTGCTTTATATAAATATTTCAACAAAATTTATTCACCCAAATTTGGGTGTGTCTTGAAATTCTCTTCACGCATTCCGATGAATCGGAACAGGTTCTACTTCGTTACGAATTCCTTGAACTTTTCTCTTTACAAGCATAGCTTGTGAAAAATATAAAGATATGTCGGCGGAATTCGGTGCCTCGTATCTGCATAAAGAGAATTTCAT
>WGBX01000174.1 GCA_015494075.1 Flavobacteriaceae bacterium | reverse complement strand
CTAATTGGATTGATATAAATACAAAAAAAATACGATCAGAGATAGAGGAAAGGCTCAAGTATATAGCTTCAAAAAATGTTTGGTTGGCTACCGCTAGTGAGATATTGGACCGATTTAAAGAGATCTCAAAAATTGGTCTTATATATGATGATAAATATGTAACT
Organism: Flavobacteriaceae bacterium; assembly: GCA_015494075.1. Classification (GTDB taxonomy): domain Bacteria; phylum Bacteroidota; class Bacteroidia; order Flavobacteriales; family Flavobacteriaceae; genus WGBX01. The sequence continues at coordinate 11,954 of WGBX01000174.1, read as the reverse complement.
ATTATTAATAACTCCGATTATACAATAAAGAGCATTACTATTCATTGCCCTAAGAACAAAACATTAATTCCAGTTAATAATGGAATATCTCTTGCTTCTCATAAGAAGAATAAGATTATTTTAACGCTGAGTCCAAAATCTACAGTATCATTTAAAATAAAATAATATACAAAAACTTCTAAAGAATTTTACATTGTAAAAGACTCATATATAGTCTCATAAGGATTCTTTAACCCATGCTTATACGGAAGTGCATAATTTGAGATAAAATCTTTGCGTCCTTTGCTCTTTTGCCGTTTATTTCAAACCACCCATTTGCCATAAATTACCATGGGTAAGATATTTTTTTACATATTAGTATTCGGTGGAGGTTTATGCGCAGTATTCTATCCCTGGATTGGTGTCTGCTTAGCCTATCTTTTTATCATCCTGACCCCACAGAATATATGGTGGTGGAATTTTCAGGGGCTACGACCGGTCTTTTATATTTTAGCTCCCACCATACTCGGTTTTGTTCTCTCTCTTATTCAAGGAAAAATAGACATTGAAGCAATAAAGAATAGGAGAAATTTTTATTTGTTTGTATTATGGTTATTTTTCGTTCTGTCATATTATTTTGGGCCATATATGGGCAAGCCAAGTCCATATTGGTTTCATGATCCCAATTGGGTATTTAATCTTATTCACAAAATATTTATTTTATATTTTATTGCAGTATCATGTATTAATGACAAAAGAAAAATTAAATTTTTATCGCTGGTAATGCTAGTTTCGGTCATTTATCTAATATACTGGGCAAATACGCAATATTTTGTCTATCATCACTATGGTAGAATTGGTGGTCCAGTTGGTACCAGTGGTGGATCTATTTACAAGGACCAAAATGATTTCGCCATGTTTTTCGTCACAGGCCTTCCTTTTATATATTATTTCGGCTGGTACTTAAAAAATAAACCTTTAAGATATGCGCTATGGTTCATTATTCCATTCGGTTGGCACGCTATCTTTCTTACAGGGTCTCGTGGGGGGCTGCTTGGTCTGTGTGCAATAATTCTTGTTGCTGCCCTTAGGTCCCCCAAAAAAAATATCGGGTTAGCACTTATTCCTTTATTCATCGTTGCATTCATTTGGCAGGCTGGTTCTGTAATGAAGCAAAGGAGTTCAACCATAACCCAATATGAACAAGAGAGCTCGGCCCAGTCCAGGATAGATGCATGGAAGGCCGCTACAAGAATGATCATAAGCCACCCGTTTTTCGGAGTTGGCCTTTCTGCATTTGGTACGGCTTTTTCCGACTATTCAAATAAACGGCCACGGGAAGTGCACAATACCTTTTTGCAGATCGCAGCCGAGTCTGGCATTATTGCAGGGCTTATGTACCTGTTGGTGATCTGGACCAACATAAAAGATCTCCTTCGCAATTCAAAAATCATAGGGAAAGATGAGAAAACAGACTTTTTATTTTACCTAAATGAAGCGTTATTGACTTCTATTATAGGATTTGCTGTCTGTTCTATGTTTCTTTCTCTCCAGGTTTATGAAATTTTTTATTATCTCTGTGTTTTAATCAATACAACGAGATATTTATCATCACGCTACCAACAAACATACCAATAAGGGGCTATTTAAATTTCGGCACTTTAATTACAACATGTATGACAAAAGCAAAGAGGATCTCACACTCAAGCTAATCCATGGATGACTTGAAAAAAGCAGCATCAAAAGGAGCCTTATGGCAGTTTTCTGGAAGCCTGATATTCGCGGTCTTGAGATTGGGTTCGAGTACGATCCTTGCGCGCCTACTTACCCCTCAAGACTTTGGAATCGTTGGCATGGGCTCACTTGCTATTAATGCTTTAGGATATTTGGGCAATCTCGGCATGGGAGCCGCAGTAATTGTGAAAAAAGAACTTTCGGATGAAGATCTATCAACGGCCTTCACAATAATTCTAATCAACAGATTAATCTTATTCACCTTAGCTATTCTTTCCGCGCCTTATTTAGGTCAATTCTTCAAAGACGATCGGGTAGTAGATATTATTAGAGCAGGAAGTTTGGTCTTATTGTATTCCGCCTTTGATTCATTGCCCCGATCAATGCTTCAAAAGCGGCTTTGCTACAAAGAAATATTTTTAGCACAGTCAGCAACCATTTTGATTGAAATTATTATTGCAATTTCTTTAGTTCTTTTTTTTCACCTGAATTACTGGGCTCTTATTCTAGCAACGCTTATTTCAATGTTTATCTCCACCATTATAGTTAATTACTTTGTTCCTATTAAATATAGATTACGATTTGACAAAACTTCATATAGCTTCTACAAAAAATATTTATTTTCAGGTCTTTATAATTCGATTATTATATACTTTAAACACAATATTGACTATTTGTTAGTAGGTCGCATCTTGGGAGCGGCTCCCTTAGGATATTATGAATACGCATATAAAATACCTCATTTATATGTAGATAGATTTGTAGCCTCCATTACAACTGTTTTATTTCCAACCTTGTCAAAGGTACAAGATGATTTGGAGAGGTTTCGTAACGGTTTAAAGAAGGCACTCCAAATAATTGCATTCACAAGCATACCTGTGTTACTGGGTTTAGCCGTATACGCTAAAAGCTTGGTACCAATCCTTTGGGGTGATCAATGGACACCAATAATCATTCCCTTACAAATTTTATCAATAACGGCATTAATAGCTTGCCTAACAACACCAATTTGTCAAATTTTTTGGATTATACAAAAGCCCAATATGGCCGTATTAAACAATTTCATACAATGTGCTGTTACAATGACAGCCGTGGGATATGGAGGATATGTGGCTGGTTTGAACGGAGTGGCATTGGGAATGCTCATTGGCATTTCACCCAGTCTTATTTTTGCATATATTGCCCTCAAAGAAATCTCTTTTAGTGCTCGCACAATTTGGAGTATTTTGACACCTATATTTTTAATTTCGTTCACTTCCATTGGGGTAAGTGTATTTTTATATGAAATTTTGATCCAAATCTATGAAAGTTCAATATTTATATTGATTGATTTACTTGTTTATATTATTATACTACTAATTCAATTTTATTTTTTTATGCGAGAAGCTTTTAATGATTTGTCAAAAATATTTTTTTCTATATTAGAGTATACACCTTAATGCTGCTACTAAAGTGAGTAGCTGAGTACTGTGCTTGCCAATATGTTTCGACAGAAAATAGCTTAATCAATAGATGAACGGTATAAAGTAAGGATGAAGATAAATGAATAGAAAAATGGAGAAATTTTTGGACAAATCCGAAACAGTATTTTAAAAATTTGTTGAATAAGTTTGCAAGCTCTGATATCATTTTTTTAAGGCTGAGTATCTTCAAGTTGAGCCACATGCTGGATCTTTTTGCACACAATGAATAGGTGTTATAAGAAATATTTAAAATCAGGTCCACTGGTAACCGCAATTATACCAACATTCAATAGAGAAAACTTTTTGCCTTTTGCATTAGAGTCAGTTAAAGAGCAAACATATACAAACTGGGAATTAATTATAGTAGATGATGGAAGCTCCGATAATACAAAAAAAATATGCGAGGATTTTTCCAAAACTGTTGGACAACCGGTAAAATACATTTATCAGTCCAATCAAGGCGTTGCCAGTGCGCGAAATACAGGTCTCAATGCCGCGAAAGGCGATTTTATTGCCTTCCTGGATAGCGATGATCGATGGCTTCCTTGGCACTTTAAAAAAAGTTTAAAGGCATTTGAGATCGAGCCTAATTTGGATGTGGTGTTCGCTGCAGGTCGAAAAATTAACTTCAATGACGGTAAAATTTTAATCAAACATAATTTTTTGTCTTATGATACATCACATCCAATATTAAGTAAAAACTATTATAGAAAAAAAGAAAAGTTGTATGTCTTAAATATTGATACGAAAATCAAGCAACTAATACTTGAATACGGACTGCCAAGCGGGTTGCAATGTATGTTTTTTAAGGCTAACTCCATAAAAGGTTTAAATTTTGATGAACAACTGAAAATAGCCGAAGATCGATATTTTATTTATCGACTGATTTTATTGAATAAGAGGTTTGGATTTTTTTTATCCATAAACACATTACGATTCGTCCACAAAGACCATTTGTCTGGAGAGGTTATCAAATCACCTGTTAAATTAGAATTCATTGCACGGAATTTAATTCGGGCATATTCACGTTTGTTAGACTATGCATCTACTGAAGAAAAGAAGGTCATTAAGAAAAAACTGGCTGAATTTTACTTGTATTATTTAAATTCGGCCTTGTTGGAACAAGGCAAGAAAAGGGACGCTTTGGTAGCCATTTTTCATGCCCTATATTGCAATCCATTTAGGTTTAGCTGTTATAAAGCTTTAATCAAGGCCCTCCTCAATTCATGAAAATTTTTAAAAGAACATTTTATTTTTTTGATAAATTTAGAGATTATGACTTATTCGAACGACCAGTATTTATAATATCTGCACCAAGAAGTGGTTCAACATTATTATACGACTTGTTGTTAAATAATTTGCACAATATTTATGGTTATTCAGTGGAGGCGGATCCAGTCTGGAGAACAATTTTTCCAAGAAATCGTCTTCCTGAACCTTCTGACATTGTGACAAATGCAGACTGTACACCCGCCAAAATTAGAGCCTTCAGACGCCTACTATATAGAATGGTTTTATGGGGGAGAGAAGAAAATAATAAGAATGTCAAACTAAAAGAGAAGTTAGGTTTGAAGAAAATTCGGTACATAGAAAAAACTATTTCTAACTGCTTCCATTTAGAAGCTATTGAAAAGATTTTTCCAGATGCTAGTTACATTTGGCTAATTAGGGACCCGAGAGCTGTATATAGTTCCATGCTGATAGGGTGGAGGGGATCAAAACGAGCGGAAATAAGTGAAAGAATTAATCCACTAGAGCATAAATTCACTATAGAACTCTTTCCATATCCCCAACCACCAAAATGGCAAAGGAATATGATAAATAAAAAAGAAGCATTTTCTTTTTTATGGGCTTTAGAGCAATATATTTTATATCCAATGCACTTTTTCCAATATTTTACTAATGAAAAATTTATAAAAATACGATATGAAGATTTAATTGCTAATCCAGGTGAAGTTTTTAACAAAATTGTTACAAAGTTCAATTTTTTAGCTATTGACAACAAGGCAAATTATATTAAATGCTCAAAACTGAGCAGAACCACAGTCTTGCCACCTCAAAAAATGAAATGGAAGAAAATACATGGCCATATAATTGAGCATCCGCAAGTTAGACCCAAAATTGAACATTTAATGGAGCTCTTAAATTACTGACAATATCATGCAGAAACGTGATGTAATATTTGATTTGTTAAGAACCATATCTCTCATATCAGCTTTTGCAATTCATTACCACTCTAAAGTATATATCGGCTCATTGGTTACAATATTTGCTTTTCCAACACTTTTTTATTCGATTGGTGATCTCTTCTTTTTTGTTAGTGGATTTATGCTATTTACAAAATATTATCCCAAGTATTTATCTGCACCCTCTGCTTGTACAAAGTATCTGTTAAAAAAAGGATTTACTCTGGTAATTATATATATAGTTTATATTGTTGTCATGTATGTTCTTACTAATACTGCTATGCCTCTCAGTTTATGGGACTTCTTAATATTTCATTCTTTTTTTTCTAAGGTTATACTCACTTTTGGCTTGCTCTATATATTGTTTCCTCCTTTTTTATTTTTATTTAATTATGTAAAAATAATACCTTATGTATTGTTGACTATCTCTGCTATGTTAATTGTTTATGGTCAATGCTTGGATAAAGAAACTTACTGTTTGCAAACCTTTTTGTTGTTAAAGAAAGATTTTGGTTATCCTATTATCCCCTCGTTTTTTGTTGTATTATGTGGCTTTATAGTTGCTAAGGACCTAAATTTAAAATGGAATAAATTAATCCTATGTAGTTCATTTTTTATGGTTACTTTGCATTTGTTTTTTAACTTTAAATCGAGTTACTATCATGAACTTATAGCTAATACTCAATACTTTATATTTTTGGAACCAATATTTATTTATTCTTCATGGATTATATTTAAACCATTTTCGGGCTTTCTAACACAATCAAGAGCCTCTAGATATTTTCTATTTATTGGCCAAGATAGCCTTTCCTTTTTTATGCTATTTAATATGTTTATCTCACTATGTCAAATTACACCAGACAGCTCAAGACTTCTTCGTCTAATGGGTCTTTTTTTTATTTTTTTATTATCATATTTTTTTACTTATATACATTTCAGTTCAATTTTTTGTGAAAAAAGTATGAAGAGACCTGTTAATCAGCCGAAATATAGACAGGACAAAAAATATGGGATCAGCCAATAAGCTAAATTTAATGTATCTTGCAAGCACCAATACTGCAGAAGCAGGAAATAGAGTATTATTATCATGGATAGACTGGTTTTTAGATAATGGAAATAATATTATAGCTTGTTGTCCTAGCGGAGGCACTTTATCCAACGAATTATTTAAACGATTAGGGAAGCGATATATATCATTAGAATTCAAAACCTCTTCAAGGAATATACTAACCAATATCGCTTCCCTTTTCCTCTTATGCCTAAGATTTAGAACTAATATAATACACTGCAATGCTGAGATCGCATATTTTTCAGCACGATATGTCGCACGCTTATTAAGGATACCAATCATCGTTCATATTCATTTTCATTTCAATAAGGCTTTTTATGAATGGCTGTTCAAAAAAAAATATATACCACAAAAAGTGCTTTTTGTATCTAATGCTTTATTAGAAGAAGAGAAATTAAAATTGCCAGACTATATTTCACATGATCAACTAAATGTCTTACACAATTGCTTGAAAAGTTATAATAGCATTTATCTAAAGACTTATGGGAGGAATGAGTATTGGAATATAGGATGTTATGGGCCAATACAAAGACGAAAAAATCAGGAAAAATTAATTTATTTAGCAAACAAATTCAAAAACAGCAACATACCAGCAAAAATATGGGTTGCAGGTAGAATCCGTGAAAATGAATACAAAAGTAAATTAAATGCGTTACAAAAAAAATATCGAGTTGATGATTACATCTCATTTTTAGGTCATGTAAAGGATGTATTTACACATTTATGCAATATGAATTGTACAATTAGTGTCTCGAAATATGAAACTTTTGGCATGTCAGTACTCGAGTCAATGTCATGCGCCAGACCAGTAATAGCTTTTGATCTTCCAGCAATAAAAGAAGTATTAGGAGACAGTGGAATTATTGTGCCACAGGATGATATCTATACTTTATATGAAGCAACTAAAGTCCTTATGCATTCAGAGACTTATTATCGTAAATTGCAAAAAAAAGCATGGGAAAGATTTATTGAAAATTTTATACCAGAAAAGATTTGTCCTATTTTAGAAGGCTACTATTTAGAAACATTAACAAAGTATAAAAATTGATGTTGAATTTAGAGATTAAAGTTACAATCATGAATTTAAAATGAAGAACTCCAAAAAAATCTGTCTATTCAGCTTAGCCCCCTTTATTGGTGGTGCTGAAGTAGCCTTGGAGCGTTTAGCCTTAGGCCTTACAAAAAAAGGATTGAAGCCACTTTGTATTTTAGGCTCCAACAATGAAGTTGGGGAACACTTTACAAAAAAAGGTATTGAATGGCAATATTGGCCAATGCCGTTTCCCAACAAGTGGAATTTCTTATTTTATTTTTTCTCTGTTTTCAGGTTAAGATTTTTTTTGAAAAAACAAAAAATAAATATAATTCATGCCAATGACCTGCCGAGCCTCCAGTTCGTTAGCCTAGCTGCAAAACCGCTTAAGATTCCACGTATATGTCACCATCGATACATTTTTGATGGCGGCGCTATCAAATGGTTCCTAAAATACAATGCTGAATACCACATTTATGTATCAAATGCGCTCCGACATTCACTAGAATTAAATTACCCATCTTTAAAGGATCAACCGGGCCAGGTGGTATATGACGGGTTACCTATACCTCAGCTACCTAATGATCAGGAGAAAATTCAAATTCGAAGACGCTTAAATTTACCTTTAGATAAAATTATTGTACTCTTTGCTGGTCAGATAATACCCAGGAAGGGCGTCAAGGATTTAATAGAGGCCTGGAATTTATTGCCTGATAAAGTCCAATCACAAGCCCATTTGGTTATAATTGGTGATGACCTGGCGGGTAAAGGCGCCTACCGGACAGAGATGGAGCACTTGGCCGCCACGCTCCATGTTAATATTGATTTTCGAGGCTTTCAAAAAAATGTGAACGACTGGTTAAATGCATCGGACATAGTAACTGTGCCGAGTCACATAGAACCCTTGGGCAATGCCACTTTGGAAGCCATGGCTCATGCACGCCCCGTTATCGGAAGTTCAGTGGGGGGCATTCCGGAAATGATAGTTCATGGCGAAACCGGTGTTTTAGTCCAACCCAAGAAGCCTAAATCTCTTTCATCCGCATTGAAATACCTAATTGAGGATAAAAATTTAACAGGTCAAATGGGAATAAAGGCTCGTAAGCGCTGCGAAGATATTTTTTCTTTGGATAAACATGTAGATGACATTTTAAATATTTATTCCAAATTTTTTCTTTAAACAAGCTAAGTTAATTAACTATATTCTTTAGCAAAAGAATGAATATTCCTCCATATAATTATTATGATGACATCACTAACATAATCCTCACCCAAGACTTCTTCCCCAAAATCGGCGGTGCACATCTTTTTCTTTATGAAGTCTATAAAAGATGGCCTAACCCAGTTGTTGTTCTAACACAAGATTATTCTAATATAGACGAATTAGGCTCTCAGCAAGCGAAATTTGACGCCTCTGATCACCGCTCTATAAAAATCATCCGAGAGCTCCCATTAATAGACGATATTAATCTTTTTAGCACATCCTATTGGAGCAAATTGTTAAAAACTTTAAGGATCACACAGCGTATTTCGGGAAAAAAGCCAATGATTCTGCACTGTCTTAGGGCATTTCCTGAAGGCATAAATGCCCTGATGTTTAAAGCGCTTAAAAACAAAAATTGTAAAATTGTCACCTTTGCACATGGTGAAGAGGTGCTTGTTGCTAAGACGAGTAAGCAGTTAAAAATCTTGACAAAAATTGTATATTCAAAGTCTAATGTAGTGATGGCTAACAGTAATTCTACAAAGACATTAGTGAAAGAGTTGGCCCCTAATGCCAATGTTAAAATCGTACACCCTGGCGTGGACACAAGAGCCTTTGATGTGCCTGAGGAAAGAGTGAAGGCATACCGCAGAAGATGGGGCTGGAAGGATGATGTGGTAGTGTTACTTACTATGTCTCGCATGGAAGCACGTAAAAACCATGCAGCTGTGATAAAGGCTCTTGGCGAATTGCATGAGGAAGGACTTCCGTTGGCCTATGTCATTGCAGGAGAAGGAGAAGAAGAGCCTCGATTAAAAAAAATGGTTTCTAACTTGGGGCTTAGTGAATGGGTCAGGTTTGTAGGTAGAATTCCTGAAGGTGAAAAACCCTTATGTTTTTGTGCTGCCGATATTCATGTTATGCCTTCGATACAATTAGGTCCAATGACTGAGGGTTTTGGAATTGTTTTTCTGGAAGCTGCAGCAGCAGGCATACCTTCTATAGCTGGCAAAGTAGGAGGACAGAGTGAAGCCGTTAGGGATGGTGTAACAGGACTTTTAGTAGATGGAACCAAAATAGATGAGGTAAAAAATGCCATCAGAAAATTGGCGCAAAATCGACGGCTCAGGGCTGAAATGGGACAAAACGGAAAAATATTGGCTGAAAAGTATGACTGGTCTAAGGTAAGTGCTGGCCATTTCAGGGTAGTTGAGAATTTAATATTTGAGAAAATGCTTGTTTGTTGAAGGAGTAGCTTTGTATTATAATTTATTATATTAAAGTGCCGTGTAATATGGACTCCAATAATAATTTTACCGTGGTAATTGAATAATATAATAGGGAAGGTAGGATATGTTGATCTTTATTAGCGCTGTCCCTCATCCTGTTCTCTTTAAAGACCCTGAAACGACGGGGAAGTTGTTTAAAATTTTTATTAACTCTGTTTTATCTCAAAAAAATAGGAATTTCAAGCTTGTAATTGTTTGTAATAATGTGTCTGGATTAGACTATGCACAACACCCTGATATTCATTATCATTTTGTCGACTTTCCCCTTCCTGGCACACAAAGCTATCAGAATGTTTGTGGCTCTGGATTGTGGCCTTTTATATTAGATAAAGCAACAAAGTTACTTTCGGGCTTGCTATATACTGTTAATAAATTCAACTCTAATTACATATTTCCAGTTGACTATGATGATTGGCTACATATTGACATCGTGGATTATATTTTGTCTGCAAAATCATACCCTATTTCTTATGTTGATCGTGGCTATTTTGTGGATTTTAAAAACAAAACGTACAAACGGAGAGCAGGACTTGTCCGGTATTGTGGCAGTACCAATATTTATGAAACAAACTTTCTTTTATCTGAAGCAAAGATAAGATCAAATATCAATGAAAATTCTGACCAATATGAACTGATAAGAGCAGTGCCAAAATATTTTTTATGTAGAATTATAGGCGATCACAAAACATATTTTTATTTTAAACAAAATAGAATTACACCAAGGCCAATCCCATTTCCTGCAGCTTGCTGGGTCATCGGATCTGGACAAAATTTGTCTGCCACTTATGGAAAGGGTACTGGTTTGCCTATTGATGAGAGTTTTACACACAATTTTGGCTTGCCCCAGGAAGTTATTAATCCAAGTAGAATCACTTTTAAAGGATTGATTAGAGAAAGATTGGGTTATTTGCGTTCTATATATACCTGGCAAAAAAGTAAACTGATGGGGCGTTTTATTTATTAATAATTTTGTAGGTCCTAACAATAAAGGCTACAACCTGTTTGACTTCCTCAAATGAACTCATGGTCGGAGCACAATAAAGCAGGTTTAGACTGCAGCGAGAGGAAAGTGCATAATTTGAGATTATAAAAATGAAACTGAAAATTGCTCTTACAGAGAAACATGGCATGGCAATGGAAAAAAGTAACTTTCCTCCTCCAGGAGTACAGTACGAATTTATACATCCAGTACAATTTGGACATAAAATATTCAGAAGTCCAATAAAAGGTTATCTATCCAAATTTGAAACTAAAAACCACCATCTCATTGAAGCAATTTTAAGTCCAATACGTACAAAAAATATTTGGATCTACTCCATTGCCAATTTTCATGAAGCAGTAGCATTTAATTTTGCAGGTATTCCACTTCCCAGGAGAATGCGTTTGTGGATTTTGACTGAATTCATAATAAAGCAAAATTGTAAAAAAATTATTTTCTGGAGCAAGGCAGGAGCTAATACTTTAAAAGAATATCCGAAAGTTCCTAAAAAAATAAAAAAAATTATTACAGTAGTGTACCCAGGTATAAGGCAAGTCTCTGATTGTAAGTTATCTCTAAAGAAAAAAAGAGACAGTATTAATCTGCTATTTGCGGGTGATTTTTTTCGAAAAGGAGGAGCAAATGTTATTGATGCATTCGAGGATATTCAAAAAATTTATCCAAAAACAAAACTTTTTTTGTGCTGTGACGAAAAAATAGATTTTTCAAATAGTTCTTATAATCTTAGACTAGAATATTTAAAAAAAATTAAATCTAATCGCCAAATCATGTGGTTAGGCAGAGTTCCCAGGACAGAGTTTCTAAATAAAATTCTGCCACAAACAGATATTTATCTTTTGCCTACATATTACGAAGCCTTTGGGTTTGCTATTTTAGAGGCAATGTCATATGGTATTTCAGTAATATCTACCAATGTTTCAGCAATACCTGAAATGATCCAGGACGGTATTTCAGGCTATTTAATAAACGTTAGTAAATATAATTTAGAAAAATTGTT
>WGBX01000173.1 GCA_015494075.1 Flavobacteriaceae bacterium | reverse complement strand
AAGCTCTTTCGCTTATAAATCATCCTAAAGGGTGGTGTTTTTTCATTAAAAAGGAGGTGAAATATTTAGATATGTAAAACTACTTTTATCTCATCATTTTAAATTATAAACGCTATGAAAAAAATATTAACTTTAATTTGGCAATTAACTTTAATAACTGCCTTGTGTGCTTGCAATTCTAATCCGGATACAAATAATCCTGAGATAACCGGAAATCTAAGCCATGTATCGCAAAAAAACTTGAAACGTTATGGAATACGATCGGGCATCGTCCATTATAAATCTATAATAAACGGTAAGGTAATGGGATCAACTATAACAGGTTCGGGGCATGAAGATCTATATTTTGACAACTGGGGCGCATTAGAACTCAAAAAAAAGGAAGAAAAAAAGATTACACATATGAATATATTTGGTCATAAAAAAACTCAAGTTGATGCGTCAAAAAGTATTGATAAGTTAGACAATGGAAAGAGTTATAATGTTGATTTTAAAAATAAAATAATATATGTGCGTGATGACCCTGCAATGTCTGTAATGAAAAATACCAAAGATGCCGATGTCGAACATGCCGGAAAACAGATGTTGGAAGCTATGGGAGGCAAACAAATCGGAGAAGAAAAAGTTTTGGGATATCTGTGTTCGGTATGGCAAATTCCGGGGGGAAAACAATGGATTTATAAAGGCGTGCCTTTAAAAATACAAATGACCGTTATGGGTATTACGACTACTCAAGAAGCAACTTCTGCAAAATTTAATATAAGTGTGCCATCTAAATATTTTGAATTGCCCGACTATCCAATTGAAAAAATGGCAGGATTTGGGAATATTGGTATGTATGACGACAGTCAATCAGATGATGTTTCTGATATGAAAAATTTGCGTAAGATGTCTTATAAAGAATATGTTGAAGTTTTGAAAAAAAATGATCCGGAAACTTTTCAACAAATGTCAGAAGAAGAGCTTAAAGCTAGTTACAATTTGATGCAAAAAATGGCGAGTCAAATGGGCAATTAGCAAATGCAATCATAAAATTTGATTTTCTATATTTTGTTTTGATAAACAAGTTTTATTAAGGCTATGATTCATCTACATAATTAACTTGTTCTTATTTTATATAGTAATGCCGCCTTTTAACAGGCGGCTTTTTTATAAAAAAACTTATCTTTGTAAAAAAATACAGACTTATGACAATAGCTATTGGAAATGATCATGCCGGCACTGAATACAAATTTGCCATCATGAATTTATTAGAGAAATTAGGACATGCAGTAATCAATTTTGGTACAGACTCTGACTCAAGTGTTGATTATCCGGATTATATTCATCCGGTAGCCAATGCCGTTGAAAATCAAGAAGCGGATTTGGGTATTATTCTTTGTGGTAGTGGTAACGGTGCAGCAATTACAGCCAATAAACACCAAGGTATACGTGCAGCCTTATGTTGGAGTAAAGAGTTGGTAGTGTTGGCTCGTCAACATAATAATGCTAATATATTAAGTTTGCCAGCTCGTTTTATTTCTAAATATCAAGCCTTAGAGTATGTCGAAACTTTTTTAAATACACCTTTTGAAGGAGGGCGTCATCAAAACAGAATAGATAAAATTCCACTTAAATAAAAGTTGGTTATATTATTTGCTTAGATTTTAATCTTATTACAATAAGGCCATATGCCGAAGAATAAAAATCTTTGCGTCCCGCATACATTGTGCGGGACGCTTTTTTATTAAAAAGACTGCTTTTAAATTATTGTTTTGTAATTTTAATTACATTTGTATAAATATATATGCTCATGTACAAAACACGAATGCCTATTTTAGGTGAAAAATTTCCTGATTTTATAGTAGAAACTACTAAAGGCACAATGTCAATTCCAAAAGATTATGATGGCAAATGGTTTGTATTGTTTAGTCATCCGGCAGATTTTACACCGGTTTGTACAACCGAATTTGTAGCTTTTGCAAAAAAATATGATACTTTTAAAAAACTTAATGTCGAACTAATTGGCTTATCGGTTGATCAAGTTTTTTCACATATCGCGTGGGTTAAAAAAATTGAAAAAATATTTGATATAAAAATTCCTTTTCCCATTATTGCAGACAGTAACGAAGGGCTTTCAAAAACTTTGGGAATGATTCATCCCGAAAAATCTGAAAGCAATACCGTAAGGGCAGTTTTTGTAGTAGATCCGTACGGTATTTTACGTTTGAGTTTTTATTATCCGCAAGAAATAGGACGAAATATGGATGAAATTGTACGCGCTATCAAAGCTATGAAAGTTACGGACACTTATAATGTAGCTACTCCTGAAAATTGGCCGCATAACGGGCTGATTGGTAGCGATTTGATTTTGCCGCCACCGGATAGTATTGCCAAAGCCCAAGAAGCTATGCGCGAAGAAGAATGCTTTGATTTTTGGTTCTGCTATCGCAGTTGGATCAATAATTTTGATCAAATTTAGCTTCAATAAAGATTAACTATTTTTAATATGTCTATAAATAAGTTTTTCTTATATAGC
>WGBX01000172.1 GCA_015494075.1 Flavobacteriaceae bacterium | reverse complement strand
CTACCGGTCTTCATATTTTTGGCACTTGTTATTGTTTCTAATTTGAGCCGGAGTGACCTTAATAAATACCTCAATGTTTACGGCTGGTTGTTTTTTTTGTCAATTGGCATTTATTGGTCAGCGCATCAACATTGGCAATTTAATAATTTTTTGATTCCACAAGTTGTTTCAAATTTAAATGCCCGTTTCTATACTAAAAAAGATGGAAATTTTGAATTTCATTATCCTGATGAAAAAGATTTATTTTGGCAAACCGGCAATGCACCTATTCCGGCAGTTCATCCAAATCAAATACTTTTTTTTAAAACCAAATTTGGAACTATTCCGCAAAAAAATACTAAAAAAAACTACTATTACAGTAAACGTATTATAAATTTCAAATAATTAAAAACTCTTTTTTGAAAGTTAAATTAACAGGTTACAGCCAACTATCAAAAGATTGAGAAATACCTATTAAAAATAGTATTAAAAACCAATACAATTTTCTGACTGTTCTTAATAAATATAATAAAGGCAAAATAACAGCTACGTTTCTTCTGAAATCGATACTTTTAATAATTCATTATAATCTTAAATCGCTTTGCGCTTTCGGATAAAGTCCTTTAACATCATAAATTAAGGCTGTTTTTTTGGTGTATTTTCTCAAATCAAGATTTTTAAATTCACTATGAGCTACCACAGCCAATATGGCATCATATTTTTTATCGGCATGTTCAATATTAGAAATTAAATCCAAATTATATTCATCTTTAACTTCTTCGGGTGATGCCCAAGGATCAAAAACGTCAACATTCATTTGGTAATCTTGCAACTCACGCACCACATCAATGGCTCTCGAATTACGAATGTCCGGACAGTTTTCTTTAAATGTAATACCCAGTACTAAAACATTGGCATTTTTAATATTTAAATCCTTTTTCAACATCATTTTGACTGTTTCTTGTGCCACAAATTGCCCCATACTATCATTTAAACGACGACCGGCCAAAATAATCTCCGGATTATAATCATATTCTTTAGCTTTATGCGCCAAGTAGTAAGGATCAATACCAATACAATGGCCGCCAACCAAACCCGGACGAAACGGTAAAAAATTCCATTTGGTTCCTGCTGCTTCCAGAACCTCTAATGTGTCAATATCTAATAAACGGAATATTTTGGACAATTCGTTAACAAAAGCTATATTAATGTCGCGCTGCGAATTTTCAATTACTTTAGCTGCCTCAGCAACCTTTATTGAAGAAGCTTTATGTGTGCCTGCAGTAATTACACTTTTATATAATTCATCAATTTCTTCTGCAATTTCGGGTGTAGAACCCGAAGTTACCTTCAAAATTTTAGTAACAGTATGCTCCTTATCACCCGGATTGATACGTTCGGGAGAATAACCGGCATAAAAATCCTTATTAAACTCTAAACCTGAAAATTTTTCTAAAATAGGCACACATTCTTCCTCAGTGGCTCCCGGAAAAACGGTTGATTCATATATTACAATATCGCCTTTTTTTAATATTTTTCCTACACTTTCACTCGCCTTGTAAAGTGGTGTTAAATCAGGAATTTTATGTTTATCAATTGGCGTTGGCACCGTAACAATGTAAATTTGTGCATCGGCAATATCTTGCAAATTGTCAGTTAAAGACAAACCTTTTTGATCAAAATTATTAGTTAAAACATTATTTAATTGATCTTCTGACACCTCCAATGTGTCATCTATTCCTTTTTTAAGTTCATTAACCCGTTTCGAATTTATATCAAAACCTGTTACTTTATATTTGGTTGCAAAAGCCGCTGCCAAAGGTAGTCCGACATATCCTAATCCGATAATTGCTATTTTTTTTTCAGACATAAATGTGAAGCTTAATTATAGAAAATAATGTAATTTTGATACAAAGATAAAACTATTTCATTATGAAAAAAATCAGCTATGACAATATCTTCCGAATTATAATATGGTTCATTTTTCTAATTGGAGGTGCAATTGTCAGCATTCATTTCGATAAAATATACTTTTATGATTGGTTTAACAGTACAAAATTTCATGTTGTCAGCCTAATATTAGGATATTTATTATTGAAGCTGGTCTTAAAAGCAAGTCGAAATACCGGACGTTACTTAGCAATTATGGGAAGAAAAGGCGTGCTCCCAAGGTTAGAAACCAACCGGCTGGTGACCACAGAAATATATGCTTGCATGCGGCACCCTATGCATTTGGGGTTATTATTTTTTCCACTAGCTTTTGCCTTATTATTAGGTAGCCCCACATTTATTTTAATTATTGCACCTATTGAAATGGTTTTAATAATATTAATGATTAAATGGTATGAAGAGCCACGAGCAATAAAAAAATTTGGCGTTGCCTATGAAAATTACAAAAAAACTGTTCCTTTTTTTAATTTCGAGACCAATTGTATAAAAAAACTTTTATCTGATGTGCCTTTTGATAACAATTAGTCTTTTCAAGTACATTTTTAATGCGATATTAACAAATAATTAGCATTTTAT
>WGBX01000171.1 GCA_015494075.1 Flavobacteriaceae bacterium | reverse complement strand
ATCTATACCTAAAGGCGCGACTTTTAAAGGCGTGTCAATAGTGTAGGCAACACCCATGACAGGAATGTGAAAATTGTGTGTTTGTTTTTTCATAGTCGTTATCTGATAATTTAATATGCAAAACAAATATAGACTATCTAATGAGAGTTATCCTGAAATTAACATAAAATTAATGATTAAAAGGATATTTATGATTATCATTTTAAAAATTAGAAATTAAAGATTAAAATATCAATAAATTTTTTAGAAAAAGACAGCTTAAAATATAGTTCATAGTCTATTTGAAATCCATAATTTAACAAATTAATAAAAACATCTTATTACCACAGAAAGTATTAAAAATCAGGGTAGTTATTGCCAAATATTTCTATATTTATTGCAACAAACAAATGAACGCTAAACGAATTATTTCCATTGATATTTTCAGGGGCGTAACCATTGCATTTATGATATTGGTTAACACACCCGGTACTTGGAGGCACATTTTTCGGCCTCTAGAGCATGCAGCATGGCATGGTTTAACTGCTACTGACCTTGTTTTTCCTTTCTTTTTATTTATTGTAGGTACATCTATTGTTTTTGCATATGGAAATAAAAGACAATATGTTCATCATAATTTATATCGAAAAATTATTATTCGAAGTTTAAAAATAATATTCATCGGATTATTTTTGGCTGCTCTAACTTTTCATTTTCCTTTTTTTAAAGACCTGTCACATTTACGCCTGCCGGGCGTTTTGCAGCGCATAGGCTTAGTATTCTTAATTAGTGCATTGTTTTTTGTTCGAATAAAAAATTGGAAATGGTATCTTATAATGTTAATTGTTATTTTAGGTGGTTACTGGTATACAATGACTCAAATAAAAATTAATGGTGAAGTCCCCAAACTCACCAAACAGCATAATTTGGCATCTGTTATAGATCGAAAAGTATTTGGCAAAAATCATATGTGGAAACATTATGAAGTTGATGGATATGTTCAAGGAGACTATGATCCCGAAGGCTTGTTTAGCACTTTACCGGCAATCGGGACGACACTATTAGGTATATTTTTAGGCCTTCTATTGATAAACCGTCGTATTTCTCCATATGCCAAATTAATATTATTTATTGTTATTGGCCTATTTTTATGGCTAATAGGATGGTGGTGGAGTCATAGTTTCCCTTTAAATAAACGCTTGTGGACAAGCAGCTATGTATTATATACAGGCGGTTTAGCATTTCTGTTTTTTGCCGCTATTTATTTTATTGTCGATATTTTAAATTATAACAAATGGGGTAATATTTTTAAATACCTTGGCATGAATGCTATTGCTATTTTCACTTTATCAGTATTTATAACTAAAGCTTTTTACATGCTACACATACCAGGTACCCATACGCCTATTCATGCATGGTTATATCAACACTTCTACACTGTTTGGCTTGGAGATAACGCATTAGCATCATTAATATATGCTCTAAGTGTAGTCATTTTTTATATCTTTGTAGCTTGGTGGATGTTTAAACAAAAGATATTTATCAAAGTTTAAAAAAACGTTTGAACTTCTTTTAATCAGATTCTATGGCACTAAATTATATATGGGTCGGCTTTTTTTTAATTGCCTTTGTTGTTGGATTAATAAAATTGATCTTTCTTGGAGATGTTACTATTTTTTCAACCATGATGAAAGCGCTCTTTGAGCGGTCAAAACTCGGATTTGAGTTATCATTAGGATTAACAGGTATTTTAGCCCTATGGATGGGTATTATGAAAATAGGTGAAAAAGGAGGCATGATTCAAATATTAGCACGCTTAGTTAGTCCTTTATTTACAAGATTATTTCCTGAGGTGCCTAAAAATCATCCTGCAATTGGATCAATGATGATGAATTTTTCGGCTAACATGCTGGGATTAGACAACGCTGCAACACCTTTAGGGTTAAAAGCTATGAAAGATTTGCAGAGTTTAAATCCTCATAAAGATCAAGCCAGCGATGCTCAAATTATGTTTTTAGTACTAAATACTTCGGGATTGACTCTTATTCCGGTTAGTATTTTAGCCTTACGAACCATGAAAGGTTCTGCTAATCCTACCGATGTGTTTCTACCTATTTTGATCGCAACTTTTATATCGAGTTTAGTTGGTTTAATTTATACAGCTTTTATACAAAAGATAAATTTGTTTGATAAAGTTATTTTAGCCTATTTAGGCGGCATGACACTTCTTATAGGTGGGATAGCCGGTTATGTATATTATTTAAATGATCCTGAAAAAATAAGTGTTTTCACCAATTTATTAAGTAATATTATTTTATTTTCTATCATAATTGCTTTTATCAGTATTGCTTTATTAAAAAAAATCAATATCTACGATGCTTTTATTGAAGGTGCAAAAGACGGCTTTCAGGTAGCTGTAAGTATCATACCTTATTTAGTAGCTATGTTGGCAGCCATTGGGGTTTTTACAGCATCAGGTGCTATGGATTACATTCTCGATTTATTTAAATTTATTTTTATGCACATAGGTGTTGACACTCGCTTTGTTGATGGCTTACCGACTGCATTTATGAAACCTTTAACGGGAGGTGGTGCAAGAGCTGCCATGGTCGAAAGTTGGGTTGACCATGGTGTCGATAGTTTTGTTGGTCATCTGACTTCAATACTACAAGGTAGCACCGAAACAACTTTTTATGTTTTAGCTGTATATTTTGGCTCAGTAGGTATTAAAAAAACCCGCTATGCAGCTACCGCAGGTATTGTAGCGGATATTGCAGGTATTATTGCCGCCATATTAGTTACCTACCTATTTTTTGGTTATTTAAAATAACTTAATTACCGAATAATTTTTATATCAAATCCAATTTAAACAATCAATCAAATTATTTGGAAATAAATTCTCTGAGTAAACTGTTAAGATTACGAAGTGTTTTCGTAAACTACAATGAAATATTATGATAGTCCCGTTATTTTTCCGTCAGCATCAATGTGCATATTTTCACTTGCCGGTTTAGAAGGCAAACCTGGCATCCGCATCATTTTGCCCAAAATCGGAATAATAAAACCTGCTCCGGTATTGATATCTACTTCACGTACAAAAATATTAAAATTTGTAGGACGACCTAATTTAGACGGATTATCTGATAATGATTTTTGTGTTTTGGCCATAACAATGGGCAAATGATCATAACCCAATTTTTCAATTTTACGTATCGTTGTCAATGCTTTTTTAGAATATTCTACATCATTAGCACCGTAAATTTCACGAGCAATTTTCGCAATTTTTTCTTGTACAGGTTGCGCCCATTTATATAAAGGTTTAAAATGATTAGATTTTTGATTGATTAAATCCACTACACTTTGTGCCAATTCTTTTGTCCCTTCACTACCTTTTGCCCATTCTTCTGCTACTATGGCAGCAACGCCGCTTAGTGAAGCAGCTTCTTTTACAAAATTTATTTCTTCTAATGTGTCATTTGGAAATTTATTAATAGCAATCACTGGTGTGATACCAAATTTTTTAATGTTTTCTATATGTTTCTCAACATTACCAAAACCGTTTTTAACTGCTGACAAATCCGGTTCATTAAAATTCTTTTGACCACCATGATGCCTTAAAGCTCTGATGGTTACTACCAAAACTACCGCTTCGGGATTTAAGCCACCATAAACACTTTTAATATTTAAAAACTTTTCGGCACCCAAATCAGCACCAAAACCTGCTTCTGTAACTACATAATTACTTAATGATAATCCCATTTTAGTAGCTATAATCGAATTGGTTCCCTGCGCAATATTAGCAAAAGGTCCACCATGAATAATAGCAGGATTGTGTTCTAGTGTTTGAACCAAATTAGGTTTTATGGCATCTTTTAACAAAATTGTCATAGCATCTTGAGCTTTTAGATCTCTTGCGTAGACCGGATCACCATCCATATTTAAGCCAACTAAAATATTGCCTAATTTTTCTTTTAAATCAACCAAATCTTTGGCTAAACACAAAATAGCCATTACTTCCGATGCCGGAGTGATATTAAAACCGTCTTCACGAGGAACGCCATTATTTTTTCCACCCAATCCGGCTACAATATGGCGCAATGCCCGATCATTCATATCCATGACACGTTTCCAATAAATTTGACGGACATCTAAACGTAATTCATTACGATGATGCATATGATTATCTATCAAAGCCGATAGTAAATTATTGGCTTTTTCAACTGCCGCAAAATCACCGGTAAAATGTAAATTAATTTCTTCCATAGGAATTACCTGTGCATAACCACCACCCGCAGCACCACCTTTTATACCGAAAACCGGTCCTAATGATGGCTCTCTTAATACCACCGTAGCTTGCTTGCCTATTTTATTTAGACCGTCAGCCAAACCTACACTAACAGTTGTTTTACCTTCACCGGCAGGTGTAGGTGTCAATGCCGTAACTAAAATTAAATGATTTTGTTTTATTTTTTCTTCATCAATTAAATACAAAGGTAATTTTGCCTTATATTTTCCATAAGGCTCTAAATCATCGCTATTTATGCCTAATTTTTTAGCAATCTTTTTAATTTTCTCAGGCTTAATACTGTTGGCTATTTCTATATCAGATAAATAAGGTTGGTTCATCACATTATATTTTAACGGATGACAAATCTAAGGATTATTTTGTATTTTTTTACTGGAAAATAAGCAGCTTTTTTGAAAAGATTAGGAGAAAGACTATTTAGGTAACCAAAGATATCTTTCTAAATTGACTATTTGATTATTTTTTATAACAACACCTTCACTTTTAAGCAATTCTTCCATCAAATTAATACCGTCGAAATGTATTTTTCCGGTTAATAAACCCTTTTTGTTTACTACTCGATGTGCAGGTATATCAGGGTTCCCCTTTTGTTTGTTTAATGCCCAGCCTACCATTCGGGCACTGCGTTTACTGCCTAAATATTCAGCAATAATGCCATAGGTGGTTACTTTACCATACGGAATTTGTTTAACGATTGCTAAAACACGGTCATTAAAATTCATTGCTGCTTTTATAATATAAAAATAGCCCGTAAAACAGGCTATTATATAAAATTTAAATAATTAAAAATTATATCTTAAACCTAAAACATAACGACTTGTTTCACCTTCAATAACACTTTGGTCAGGTAGCGCTAACAAAGTTTTAGATTGTTCTGTTTGTTGGTTTATATAAGCTACATCAATTACAAATAATCCGAAATTATATCCTGTTCCAAAAGAATATCCTTGATCGGTAAATAAACTGGTAGATGTTTTTACAGGAGAGGTTGACGCATAAGTGCCGGCACGTAAAAATAATTTTGACAATTTTATTTCACCGCCTAAATTCAATTTATGAACAGGTTGCATATCATTAGAAATGGCATCATTAATTGCATCAAAATAACTTGTATCAGCATAATCATCCTTTTCTTTAAAATGTAAATTGCTCATATTTTGATATGTATAATCAGCTGAAATAACAACAGTTTTATTAATGACTGTTGAAGCCCCCAATATAAGTTTAGAAGGTGTTATAATTTTGTATGGCGCAAAAGCATTTTGAATAGCAGGTTGTATGTCAAACACATCGCCATTACTCATTTCTGTATGAATAGCTTGTTCGAGATATTCATTTATATCAAGCCATTGTGGCGAATGATAAGCAAGACTAAATTTGACGCCTGGTGCCACTTTGTAAATAGCGCCTAGTTTGACTCCCAAACCAGAACCTTCCACGTGTAAAATATTTCTAAATTTTAAATACTGTAAATCAGAAGCCGGATCATATTGGTCTTCGGTTATGGTATTATTTTCTGTATAGTCAATAGTATAAGCCGATATAGAAAAACCCAGTTGTAAAACATGCTGATAAGTTCCTGCTATACTAAAATCAAAATGCGTTTTACTACCATAACTATTGATTGTGTTTTGATGATAAACTTGAGAATAATTCGCATTAGAAACATATTGTGTATTAGTATCATCATTAGGATCAACCGCATTTATAATGTAAGCTTGATAACCTAAATATGCTTGTTGTGCATTATAGCCTAAATTTTCTCCGAGCCATTTATAATCTTCACTAAAACCATCAATTATTTTAAGGTCTGCCAAAGCAATACCATTAGCATTATCAACAAAATAATCAGTTACTGAATGACCTGCTGTATTAAGACCTTTAATTCTGTAAAAATTGCCATAATCTGCATCTTTATTATAATTGATGGCTAAAGCAATTTTATTCCAATCACTAGTATTTGATTTAAAAACCCAAACAGCTCCTAATTGATCTACTCCTACAAAACGGTCATCAAATGAGGTATAATCATCAACTGTATTTTGGCCAAAATATTCAGCTGTATTTTGCGTATTATAAAAGGAAAAAGAACCGGACATCTGATTAGTTGTAAAGGTTGTAGCACCTGCCGGATTTAGACTTAATGCGCTTAAATCGCCTCCTAATGAACTAAAGGCTCCAGACATACCAGTAAATCGTGCTGTTCCATATATATTATCTTGACTATATCGCCAAGCATCTTCAAAATTTTGAGCATTGACTAGTCCTATAAAACTAAAAACCAGAAAAAATGTATATAAAAATCTCATATAATTATGTTATTAAGCAGTGATTAAAAATGATTAATTTGGATCTGTTTATCTTCGCGATTCATGCTTACTACTACTGCCGGAAGAATGTTTTTGTGCTCTTGATGAATAATGTCGATTGGTTGAAGAAGACCTGCTACGGTAAGTACGCGTATTGCGTTGTCTATTACTACCGGAATAACTAGATTTTGTCCTACGACCGGTTGTTCTTTCTCTATTAGTATATTGTGACCTATTTGCATTGTAGTTTACAGAACCTGAACGGCGATATTGTCTTGTGTATTTTGCACGAGTTGATCTTTGTGTTCTATCTTGTCTGGATGTGCGATTGGATCTCTCTGATGGTTTTGTATATCGTTCCGTTCTCCCGTTCCCATTAGTGCGTCTTGTACGTATTGTTCGTCCGGATTCGCCAGTACGACCTTGTCTCGTTGTGTTGACACCTGAGCTGCCTCTACGCGTTTGCGTTTCGCTTCTCCTTAGGCGACCATCTTGGTTTGTAACAGTCCGGCGAGATGTATTACTGTTATAACTGGGTTGTGTAAGTGTATTTCTTCTGGATATATAATTTCTTCTCCCATTTACATAAGCTGTTCTGTTGTTATAGTAGTAATAGTTATTATAAGAGCCATAATAGTAATTGCCGTAACCATAATAACTGCCATAATAGGGTGTATAATAGCTAGGGTAATAGCCCCAATAAGAATATGGATCATAAAATGGATCATAATAGTTATATCCTAAATTAAATCCCCAATCAAAACCTATATAAAAACTTATGCCAGTATAAGGCCGGTAATAAGGTCGGTAATATGAACGATAATAAGGCGTATAAAACCAAGGATTTATGTCATAATAATTATGGATATAAACTTCTTCTTTAGTCGTATAATAATCATCATCTGTGTCATTTTCGTTATAATTTACGCCATTATATTCCTCATCTGTGACTATATCATCGTTATTAATGTCTTGATACAAATCCGCTTTATTTTTGAAGTATTCTTCATAAAAAGTATCACCATTATCCTCTTCATTATTTTTCTTTTGGTCATATTTTTCATTTTGTGGTGTCGATTTGTCAGTGTAAACCGGCCCTTCATCATAAATACCATCAGCAGCTGATACATTGTAATAGCTATTGCAAGAGGTTAATAAAACAAGTATCGTCAAACTTAAAAGTCCGGAAAATAAAGTGCGAAAAGGAACGGCGGTTTTCATAAAGCAAAATTTTTAAAGTTAAATTTATAAAAAATAATTAGCTTTGCAAATCTGTTGTCCGCAAAGACAATGATGCAAAAAAATTAGTGCAACAATTATACCAAACTATTGAAAATGAGCAAAAAGTTAACTAAACGTAGTGAAGATTATTCCAAATGGTACAACGAATTGGTTGTAAAAGCCGGATTGGCTGAAAATTCCGGTATACGCGGAATGATGGTCATTAAACCATATGGCTATGCTATTTGGGAAAAAATGCAAGCGCAACTCGATAAAATGTTTAAAGAAACCGGTCATGAAAATGCCTATTTTCCTTTATTGATACCCAAATCTTATTTTAGTAAAGAAGCCAAGCATGTTGATGGTTTTGCTAAAGAAGCAGCGGTAGTTACACATTACAGATTACGGACAACAGCTGACGGCAAAGGTATAGAAGTTGATCCTGCTGCCAAGCTTGAAGAAGAGTTAATCATTCGTCCTACCTCTGAAACTATTATTTGGGATACCTATAAACGTTGGATTCAGTCCTACCGCGATTTACCCATCTTGGTAAACCAGTGGGCAAATGTAATGCGTTGGGAAATGCGAACAAGATTATTTTTACGTACCGCCGAATTTTTATGGCAAGAAGGACATACGGCACATGCCACTCGCGAAGAGGCAGTACAAGAAGCTCAACAAATGATTAATATTTATGGCGAATTTGCTGAAAATTTCATGGCAATGCCTGTTATAAAAGGAGTGAAAAGCGAAACTGAGCGTTTTGCCGGCGCCGAAGACACCTATACCATCGAAGCTCTTATGCAAGATGGCAAAGCTTTACAATCAGGCACCTCACATTTCTTAGGACAAAATTTTGCTAAAGCTTTTGATGTAAAATTTTTATCTAAAGAAGGCAAGCTTGAATATGTTTGGGCTACTTCATGGGGTGTATCTACTCGATTAATGGGGGCTTTGATTATGACACACTCCGATGACAACGGTTTGGTATTGCCTCCAAAACTAGCCCCTATTCAAGTCGTTATTATTCCTATTTATCGCAAAACAGAACAACTGAAAGAAATTTCTGATAAAGTAAATGAAATTGTCAAAAAATTAAAAGACAAAGGAATTAGCGTTAAATATGACGATAGTGACAATTACAAACCGGGGTGGAAATTTAATGAATATGAATTAAAAGGCGTGCCGGTACGCCTTGCTATTGGACCGCGAGATTTAGAAAATGGAACAGTTGAGGTGGCACGACGCGATACTTTAAGCAAAAAAACGGTAGCTATGGAAAATGTTGATGAATACATCGAACAACTTTTACAAGATATACAAAGCAATCTCTTTAAAAAAGCTGCAGATTTCCGTGACACACATATTACAAAAGCAGACAACTTTGAAGAGTTTAAAGATATTTTGGAAAACAAAGGTGGTTTTATAGCCGCTCATTGGGACGGGTCAGCCGAAACAGAAGAAAAAATTAAAGAACTTACAAAAGCTACCATACGTTGTATTCCCTTAAACAACACACAAGAAGATGGCGTGGATATGCTTACAGGCAAACCTTCTAAACAACGCGTACTATTTGCAAAAGCTTATTAAAACTCAAATGCCTCTAAAAGAGGCATTTGTTATATTAAAAAAGATTAAATGTTACATTCTGACTTTATAAAACATCTTGAAAAAGAAATTAGTCAAATTGAAGGGAAAACCGTCAAATTAAGAGCCTATGAGCGCATTGAAGGTGGTGATATCAATCAAACATATCGCCTGGCAATGACTGATAAAGATTATTTTATAAAAGTTAATGACTCTTCATATGCCGATATGTTTGAAAAAGAAGCCAAAGGTTTGGCCCTTTTGCAGCAGAGTCAAGCATTTAAAATCCCAAAAGTTTTTAAACGAGCTGTGTTTAATAATTATGCATATTTACTTATGGCTTACATTGAACCGCTGATAGAGACTGAAAATCCGGATAATTTTGCCCGAAACTTAGCAAAATTACATAATAATACAGCTCAAAATTTTGGATTAGAATTTGATAATTACATCGGTACATTACCGCAAAAAAATCATTTTGAAACAAATTGGGTCGATTTTTACAGGATACAACGCTTACAATTTCAATTACAATTATCCGGAAATTCAATACCGGTTTATGTTCATAAAGCTTTTGAAAGTTTATTTCATAAATTACCCGAATTACTCCCGGAAGAAAAACCTGCATTATTACACGGCGATCTATGGCATGGCAACTATTTTTATAATTTAAAAGGCCAAGCGGTTTTGGTTGATCCGGCAGTTTACTATGGCCATAGAGAAATGGACTTAGCTATGATGAGCCTTTTTGGCGGATTTTCTCCGCAAATTTATGAACGATACCAAGAAGTTTTTCCCCTTGAAAAAGATTGGGAAAAACGGCTGAAAATTTATCAATTATATCCTTTATTAGTGCATGTCAATCTATTTGGAGTAAGTTATTTAGAGAGTATTAAACATATTTTAAAATATTA
This sequence comes from Flavobacteriaceae bacterium, assembly GCA_015494075.1. Lineage (GTDB taxonomy): Bacteria > Bacteroidota > Bacteroidia > Flavobacteriales > Flavobacteriaceae > WGBX01. Next base: position 26,620 of record WGBX01000171.1, on the reverse strand, counting down.
TGTTAAAATGTCCTAAAGGCTGATTTTAGCTTAATTTAAAAACGTATTTTTGAATTGAAAATTTTAAAAAATGGTTAAACAATTTTATATAAAAAACGAAGTATCGCCACTTAAAAGTGTAATTTTAGGACGTGCAGACTCTATGGGTCCTATACCGACTCCCGAACAATGTTATGATCCAAAATCACGTGAACATGTATTGGCTGGCACATATCCATTAGAAAAAGATATGATACAAGAAATGTCAGCTTTTGAAAAGGTTCTAAAAAAACATGGCGTACAAGTTTACAGACCTAAATTGCTAAAAAATGTTAACCAGATTTTTGTGAGGGATATTGGTTTTGTTATTGATGATACTTTTATTAAATCCAATATTTTACCAGACCGTGAAGCCGAGTTTCAAGCCATTAAACCAATTTTAGAAGAATTTGATAAAGATAAAATAATTCAACCACCACAAGAAGTACACATAGAAGGAGGAGATGTAATGCCGTGGGGTGATTATATTTTTGTAGGCACTTATCGTCGTCCTGATTATCCGGAATATATCACTGCCAGAACAAATGCCGAAGCTGTTGATTTTTTAAAGAAAACTTTTCCTCATAAGCAGGTTATTGCGTTCGACTTAAAAAAATCAAATACAGATCCGTATGAAAATGCTTTACATCTGGATTGTATTTTTCAGCCGGTCGGTTTTGATAGAGCTATTATTCATAAAGAAGGTTTTTTAGATACGAAACAATACCAATTTTTAGTCGAGTTATTTGGCATGGATCATTTATTTCATATCGACAAAACCGAAATGTATAATATGTTTGCCAATGTATTTTCTATTTCTCCACAAGTGGTTGTTTCCGAAAAACAAAATAAACGCTTGAATAAATGGTTAGCAGACCAAGGTTTTACCGTTGAAGAAGTTCCTTATAAAGAAATTGCCAAGCAAGAAGGCTTGTTACGATGCTCTACCTTACCTTTACAACGCGCTGATTATGAGTGAAGCTTTACTTTCCGGTAAAAAGATTTTGGTAACTGCGCCAACAGTATATGGGAAAAATTTAGCAAACCTTATCCGGTTAAAAGAAGGAATTGCCATTGAATTTCCATCCATAAAAACCTATATCCCATCAGATTTATCTTTTCTGCAAACTTTTTTTCAAAATATCAATCAATATGCCGGCATTGTGCTGCCCAGTCGTACAGCCATTGAAGCCTTTTTTAAAGCTTATCAGAACTCTGACTTAAAAATAGACTGGCAACAAATGGATTTTTACGCCTTAGGAAATGATCAAAATTATTTAGAGACGGCTTTTCATATAAAAGTTGCCGCGAAACCAACCGAAACAGGCCCAAACGGTATAATTGATTATTTAAAAAACCATGTCCCTCACACAACAAAACCTTTTATAATTATTGCGCCAAAAGTAATAGGTATTAAAGAACCAAATATAATCCCTGATTTTTTAAAAAATCTTTCAAAAGCAGGTTTTAACGGTATCAAAGTTGAAGCTTACATCACAGAAACACAAAATTTGTCTAAACAACCTTATCTAATGTCAGCTATTAAAAATAAGCAACTTGATATAATTGCCTTTACAAGTTCAGCTGAAATAGCTGTCCTTTTAAAATATTTTACAACTACCGAACTTAATCAATTTAAAATTGCTTGTTTTGGTCCGTACACAGGTCAGAATGCTATAAAAATGGGACTAAAACCATGGTATATTGGTAAAAAATTTGGAAGTTTTAAGGATTTTGTCACAGGCATTTCTCAGGCTTTACAAATTTAATTCCAAGCCAAGCGAACACTTAAATTAGGCGTAAATCCCAAAGATTTTTGCTGGTATTCAATGAGATTTTGGTTCTCGTCTAACCGATAATAGCGACTTAATATATTGGTGCGTGCCGTCAAATTCCAAATAGATGCGCCAACCTGCATTTTTAAATGATCAGATAATTTAAATTTATAATTGGCCGACCAATCCAATCGAAGATAATCGGGTAAATTAACAGCATTTGCTTGATCAAAATTAATACTATTCTGATTTACAGGTTGATCGGTGTCAGGCAAAGTTGTCGGTTTACCACTATGCCAATTCAATCCAATGGAAGTTTGCAAAGCCTGATAGTGATAAGTTAAACCGGTAGTAAATGTATGTTCGAGTGCCCAATTATTTGGAAAGTAAGGCTCTTCAAAATCTTCAAATGTATAAAAATTATGCGCATAAGCATAACTTAGCCAAGTGCTGAAATACCGGCCTCTTTTGTTAAGCAAAATGTCAACACCTGTGACTTGGTAAGCACCGATGGCTTGTGTATACATATATTGGTTAACAAATCCTTGACTTTGCGCCGTAATTCCTTGAACATCTTTGTAATAAACTTCTGCACTAAACAGCCAGCCATGCTTATTAAAAGTGATACCCAAAGAGACATTCTTACTTTTTATAACAGGCACATCTCTACCATTTGACAAACGCCAACGTCTTTTTTCAATACCTAAAAAATCTGTTTGAAAATTAATTATCTGAGATATGAACTGATGCTTTAATTCACCTGATAAAGCCATATGCCAATACGTATTAAACTTATAATTAAGATGGAAACGCGGTTCAAATAAAAAACTATTTGTTTTTTCTAAATAGTTTTGTCGTAAACCCAAAAGCATTTTGAATTTATGGTTTTTCCAGTCAGCATGCAATTGAGAAAAAACAGCATGTTCGCGCATCACTTCTTTAACATAGTTTATGATACGCGGTTGATCGATTTTTGTCAAATTTCCGGTCCCATTTTCTAAAAATTGATAACCATTTGTCCAATACATTTGCGGATTTATTTGATAAGTAGTCCATGCTTTAACAGAAGTTTCGGAAACGGTGTTAGATTGATCTAATGTTTGAGGTTGTGTTAAATCTGAGTCTTGCGCTTCTAGTTTGTAGTCCGTTTCATAAATTTGGACATAACTTTTAAAATTTGCATTCCAATTATGCTCCCAATAAAGACCTTCGCCCATATTGTCTTGCTGTAAAGCTCCTGCTTTTTCTTGTGGCAAGCCGGCTAAGACAGCATTTTTATTATAATTGAAATTATCAGAAATATACATCCAGTTAAGTTGTAATAAATCTTTTGAGGTCGGTCGGTATAAGTATTTTAAAGCAAAATCGTAAAAATCAAAATTAATATAAGTATTACTTTCGGACAAACTCCGGTTATTAACTTCTGTATTTTGTAAAATACGTTCATAATATTTAGTGTAAGTAGGCGTTTCCAAAAATTGACTAATAGCTTTACGCGCGCCGATCTCCAACCCTGATTTTTGCCCTAATGGGATATTTACCCATATATCTGTATTGATAAAATTAACACCGGCATTTGCTTCTATATCTTTTGGGATATTTTGTTTAGAAGTCATTAAAACGGTTCCGGATACGGCATTGGTGTATGAAGCAGAAGTACCATCTTCAATTAAAGTAACTTTATTGACCATATTTGGATTAACAGCTGTAATCAAACCAAAAAAATGGCCGGTCTGATAAAGCCTGATACCATCCCATAAAATTAGATTTTGATCGTTGGTGCCACCTCTTATATTAATATTTGATACCTTTTCGTCTACACTTTTTACAGCTGGTAATGCTTGCAATGTTTGTAAGACATCAGGCTCTATTAACCCGGGCAAAATGCCAAATTTTTTCAAATTAATTTCAGTTGCACCATTAATCTGCTTATGAATGCCTTCTGCAATTATATTTTGCAAAAAAACAGTTGATAAAATGTTAATTTTAGGATTTAAATAAATTTTAGGGCAAGCAAATCCTTTTTTATAGTTAATTTGTTTAGAAGTAGTTTTGTAAGACTGGTGATATATCCATAAGTTTGCGGTTGATTGCATTAAACGGACAGCAAAATAACCTTTATTATCGGAAAGAACATACCTGCCTTGAATACGTATTACCGCTTTATTGACCGGCTGGTTCGTTTGACTATCTAAAAGATAACCACAAAATAAATAAGAACGTTCTGGAGCAACTATAACAATTTGACGAGGTGTTAAAATATTAAAAATCAATCCGCTCTGTTGTTGCAAAAATGCCAATGTCTCCTTTAAAGACAAATCTTGAGGTAAAGGTGATATATATATAGCCCTAACGACTTCATCTGCATAGGTAAACCGACAGTGAAATTTGTCTTCTATATGTGATAAAACCGCTGTTAGTGGCTGGATATTATTTAATGGTTTCGTTTGCGCATTAAATTCTAAAATTATCAATAGCAATACAGCGGTTAACATTTGCTGCATAACTTTATTGCCCACTTATAATAACGGTTTTTTGTGTCTGATCAATATAATATTTTAAGCCAAAAGCTTTGGTGATAACTTCAAGTGCTAAGTTTAAGTTATCTGTTATAAGACTTCCAGTATAATATTTAGTTGTATCAACAGATTTGGTAACAATTTTTACTCCATAATGTTTTTTTAATGCGTGTAAAACAACAGCTAAAGGAGTACTTTTATATTTGATTTCATTAGTTAACCATTGTGGTTGCTTTTGAGTCATCAAGATTTTTTTAATTTGGTCCTTCCGGGCTACAACAGCTTCGCCATGGGTTAGAATAATATTTTTTTGAGAAGTTTGAACGCTTACAACACCTTCAAAACATTTAACTTCAAAAAGCTGCATATAACTTTTTACCTCAAATTGAGTCCCTATAACACTTACCACCCCATGCCTGGTATGAACATCAAAGCGAGAACCTTTTTGCACTTTAAAATAAGCATCTCCGTCCATTTTTATGCGGCGTTTAAAATACCATAAAATACTGTTATATTCTAAACTAGAAGACTGATTCAGAATGACTAATGAAGCATCTGGCAGCAACACTCGTTTTTGATCATTGTTACCGGTAAAAATTTGGACATTATTTGAGGCTATATAAAAATAGGCTATTAAAGCCAAAACTAAAATGGCTGCTACACGATACATCCATGCAAAGTACATTGGTCTTACTTTGTTGTGCGTGTTTCTTAATCGGTATTGTAATAACTTAAATTTCGAATCAATAGGAAAATCAGGTGCTTTAAATCGTTTGGCCGCTTCGATAATTTTCATATTTAAATTATGATCCGGCAATTGCTCAAAAGCCTGCTTTTCGGTCTCTGTTAATTGGTCATTAAGCCATTTTTGTAGTAATTTTTCTTGATCCATTTTAAGGTCTTCTTATATGTATAACAACTAAAATAACAAAACTCCTGAAATTATTTAAATTCTTTTATTTCTCCTTTAATAATTTTAAAAGCTGTATAGATTCTATATTCAACTACTTTTTGTGTAACATTTAGCATTTCGGCTATTTCTTTATGTTTTTTCCCTTCTACTTTATTCAATAAAAAGGCTACACGTTGTTCATCTGTAAGTTTACTTAAAGCTTGCTGGTATTTTTGATAAAATTGAGCTTCCTCTAAAAGGTATTCAGGCGTTTCATGCTCAATATTTTTAAGCATATTATTCTGATAATTTAAAACAACCTTTTCATGTTTAAATTTGTTAAGCATTATATTTTTTGCAACTTTAAATAAAAAGCCACGCGCTTTTTCAGGTTGTACTTTTTGGCAATTGCGCCAAAGTTTTACAAAAGATTCTTGTACAACATCATCTAACTCATCATGCGGACCGTATTTATAATAAAGAAATTTAAATAAATCCTCAGATATTTTTTTATAAACTGCTTCAAATATTTTTTCAAGACAAAGATTCTTCATCATTGATAAGCCTTAGTTCTTCATACTTTAATAAGTATATATATTTTACAAAGCTAATCATTTTTTAAAATTTCAGAATAATTTAAAATTAAACTTATTTTTTTAATTTTTTTCAGGAGTTTTTAAAGTTGAGTTGTTTTATAATAAAACGCCACATAAAACAACTTTATGAAAAAAATAATATTAATAACAATCAGTCTGTTTTTTTTGAGTTTTTTAAGTCTTTCTTGTCGTAAAGAAATTACAATAAATGAAACAGGAACAGATAATGAAGGTATTACTGCCGGCACTACCGCTGCTGTCATACTTAAAGATATAAGCCTTAATGACGGGTCATTTGATAATATTATTGATAATGCCAATAATATCAGCATTAAAATGCCTTATACCGTTATTGTCAACGGGCAGACAGTTGTCATCTCTTCAACTGATGATTTGCAAACGGTTGAAGATATTTTAGATGCATCTGATGTGGATATCGACAGCATTCAAATTGTATTTCCGGTAACTATCATTTTACCTGATTATACAGAAGTTGTAGTACATAATCAAACTGAACTAAATACATATGTAGCACAATCTACTGATGAAAATGAAGCAGATGAAGATATTGAATGCATTGATTTTGTATATCCAGTAAACATACAAGTATATAATACCATAACCGAACAAAGACAAGATTTGACAATATTTAATGATGAAGAATTACAGGATATCATTAATGATTTGGATTCTAATATTGTGATTAACTTTAGTTTTCCTGTAAAATTAAAATTGCACGACGGATCGGAAATAACCGTTTATGATCTAAATGAAATGATAACTGTGATTAATCTGCATAAAGATGACTGTGATGAAGATGATGATAACGACTACAATGACGATGATTGTGCCAGTTGTTCAACACAACAATTAATAACTGTCTTAACAACCTGTCCGTCATGGCAAATAGATGAACTCGAAAGACATGATACAGATTTAGAAAGTCAATACATTGATTATTTTTTAACTTTTTTAAGTAATGGCAGCCTTACTGTTACCAATGGTACACAAACCTATACCGGGCAATGGCACACAAATGATACAGGAACGGCAATCACCCTGCAAATTGATTTAACATCTCTTCCTGACTTTTCCGGTACTTGGATTTTAGAAGAAATAAAACAAGATGGCCAAGACAACAAAATTAAATTAGAGATAGACGATAACAACAAAATGAAATTAATCAGCACTTGTCCGTAAAACTATAATAAAACTAACAACTAACATAAACCCTAAAAATTAAATAATATGAAAACAACACTCAAATTTCTAAGTATGCTGATGCTCGTAAGTATTTTATCAAGTTGCGATACAGACTCAGATATGGCAGAAGCTAATTTTACTGTGGAAGAAACCTCTGCAACTGCGGCAAAAAGCTTGGATAAAGCATCTGTAGTTGGCACATTTAGTTTTAGTAAAGCTGTAGTCGGCATTAGTAAAATTAAATTTGAAAAAGAACTAGACGGAGATGATCAAGAATATAAGTACCAAGGTGCTTATAGCTTTGACATTTTAACCGGTACCAGCACACCTCCTCTACCAAATGTAGAAATTGAACCCGGAGTTTATCATGAAGTTAAAGTAAAATTTGACAATGTATTAGCAACAGGAAACTCATTAGAACTAAGTGGTACTTATACCGTAGGTACAACAACATTCCAATTTGAATTTACATCTAAAGTTGACGCGGAATTTAAAGTGAAAAATGAAAATGGCTTATCAGTACAAGCCGGTGATTTAGTAACCTTTGTACTTCAAATGGACCTTTCCTCTTTGTTTACAGGAGTTGACCTAGCAACTGCTAGTGTTGATGCTGATGGGGTAATCCGCATCAATGCAAATTCCAATTCCGATTTTCAGGATATTATAGAGAAGAATTTTGATAATATCATGGATTTTGATGAGCACGAGCATGATGATTAAAAATTTAAAGCCGTTTCTTTTTAGGAAACGGCTTTAAATTAACAAACTATACTATTTTTTAATCAAAATCAATCTATGACAATTTCTTTAAAACCATTTTTACTCCTAATATTTTTAAGTTTACACTTAACATTTTATGCACAAATCACAGAAACTGATCAACAAATGTTTTGGAGCTCATTTAGTATTCAAAAAAAAATAAATAAGCATCTGAAGTTAAATTATTTTCAGCTCAATTCATTTAATATGGATAATGGTCAAATGAATTTTATACAATCAGATTTCGGTATAACTTATAAATTGTCAAAACACTGGTCAACAGGGATTAATTATACACCTACATTTTCATTAGATGACATAGCCGGCAATCAACTGGTTTATCATAGAGTAAGTGCTAAAATAAAGGTCAGTAATAAAATAACACGCCATATATATGTGAAAAACTTTTTGGTAGCCGAATATCATTTTACCCAGCGATCAAAATGGCAAGAACGCCTTTACTATCGCCTAGATATCGAATATAAAAATAAACGTAAAATGCCTTGGAAAATGAGGCCTTATATTTCTCAAAAACTTTATTGGTATCAAAATGGTCGCCTATTACAGTATTATGATAGTGATGGAAATACTACTATTTTGGCTTCTACAGACGGGCTTCATGCTTATCGTATTAAAACAGGAGTTAAAATTTATCCGGCAAAAAATTGGTCTTTCAATATTTACTACTTACGACAAACAGAGTTTAATACTCAACTTTTTGGAGGCAATGAACTTAATAGTCTCAATCCGAATACAAACAATATAAGGAGAAGTTTTTATGATTTCAATGTTTGGGGACTAACAATTGGGTATAAACTATAATAATGATCACTATGAAAAAAATAAAAAGAAGCATCATCACGAAATATATTAATGATTATAAAATAAATCGAAAACTAAAAAAAACATACTTGCCCAAAGCCGGTGATGTTGCAGTTTTTAAAGTTTTATCTATTGGAAAACACAAAGCTTTACAAGGGGTAAATGGTAATAATAGCTATATTTTTCCTGGCGATCTGATATTAGCTACATTTGGGACACGTTATGCATCTAATCAATTTGAAGGTTATTTGCCTGAAAAATATTATAGTCGTTACCAAATTTTAGGACAAGGTGGTGTAATTGGAATATTAAAATCTATGCATGCCAAATATGAAGATATCGGGCCGACAGAAGTCCAACTTATAGGCTATGCAGTAGATAATAATAACCAAGTTATTAACACCAAATTTTATCAAGACAAACCTGAAAAATTTAACCCGTTCAAAAAAAGAGACTATACAGTCTACTTATCATTAGGAGCTAGTATGGATAGTGGTAAGACCACTACTGCTGCATATTTAAGTCGTGCTTTTAAACAACAAAGAAAAAAGGTTGCTTTCATAAAACTTACCGGAACAGTTTATGCCAAAGATTGTAGTTTTGTTAGAGATTGTGGTGCTGACAAAGCTATAGATTTTTCCTATTGTGGCTATCCTTCTACATATTTATGTGACACCAATGATTTACTCAATCTTTTCGAAAGTTTACTCCGTAAAATAGAACCTGAAAAACCTGATGTCGTTATTATTGAAATTGCTGATGGATTGTTACAACGTGAAACCAAAAACTTACTGAATTACAAACCCTTTATGCAAATTATAGATAACACAATTCTTTCATGTGCCGATAGTCTATCTGTTAAAAGTGGTATTGAATTTTTAAAAAATGTAGGTAAAAAACCTATTCTATTATCCGGATTGTTTACAGCAAGTCCACTGATGATCGAAGAAACAAAACAAATAACAAATATTCCTATTTTTACCTTAGAAGATTTTATGAATAAACGTCAATTTAATCAAGTTTTTAGTAATATACCAGAAATGCAAAAACTAGCTGTCAATGATCTTTAAATCTGACAAAAATTTTATCTGGCAATATATTCAGCATCATAAAAAAGCAAGCATCGGAATAATTTTAATTGGAATTATAGCCAATGTTTTGACCATTTTAATTCCTGTTAGTATTGGCAAATATTATCAGCTGCTTTTTAACTTGCATCCTCGAAGGGTCCGGTCACTAAAAATTATACCTGATAATTGGTGGAACACCGTACCGAAATTTTTAATTTTATTTTTGGCACTTATTACTTTACGATTTATATTTTTTTTTCTATACGAATACCTTTTACGTCGCGAAGCTGCAATATTTATCAAAGAAATAAAAGATTTCCTGTTTAACCATCAACTTTATATACATTATAAAACTTACAGAAATAAAGGTATCGGTAAATATTTATTAAGATATTCTGGTGATATAAACAGTTTAAAAAATTTGTATGTAAAAGGTACCATCCGGGTTTTAATCGACAGCATAATGATTATAATTGCCTTATGGTGGCTATATAAATTAAATCATGCCGGCAGTATTGTTATAATATTTTTATCTCTGTTTTTTTATTTAATATTACGTTGGATTAACCAAAAAGTTGAAGAGCACTCTCTACAAAAACGTAATAAAACCTCAGGACAATTATCTTTTGTCAGCCGTTCGCTACATAGTATCATTAATATTATTGCTCATAATAAGCAAAAAACCGAGCTTAAAAAATATCAAAAAAGATCAGAATATGTCAAACAAAGTAGTATAAAATATAACCAATGGTTTGTTATAAACAAAGGTTTTATTGCCTTTATCCAGTATTTTATTTTAACAATTGTGTTATGGATTTTTTACGCTTCAACTACCAAACATGAAGCTACACAAAGTAATCTTATCAGTTTCATTTTACTTTACATCACCATTCTGCCTGTTATAAGACGTTTATTTATGGTAGAAACTGTATATAAATTGGGTAATATTTCATTAACAAAACTCAATCATATACTTTCATTAGAACAAGAGTCTGTTTTGTCAGGAGAAAAATTAAAAGTCAACAAACCTGTAATACAATTTGAAAATGTTCAATTTCATAGTGCACAACCTTTCTTTTTTAAAGTAGAAAAATGTCAAGTAAACAAACTTAAATTGCCCAAAAATGTCTCTTCTAATGATATTATATTGGCGCTTTTACGCATTAAAGAAAATTACACAGGAATAATAAGCATCAACCGTAAAAATATCAAAAATTTTTCACCTCATTCTGTTAGACAAAATATAGCCGTTAGTTCACTTCAACTGCCATTTACCGGAAAAACCGTTTACGAAGCCCTTACAAGATTCCGTTCAAAACACACTAAAACAAGACTTCAAAACACGTATGACCTACTGCGAAAAAAATTTGAAATAAATTTGAATTTGAATGATCCAATCGGAGAAAATGGCTTACAATTGAATGATTTACAGAAAGAATTTTTAGCATTTGCCCGTGGTATTTTACAAGAAAAACCTATAGTGATTATCGACCGGTTCAACCTATTAACATCAGTTAATCCAATGGCTTTTGAACAAATATTAAAAGCACAAAAAGCTAGCGTTATCCAAATTATTTCTTCATAAAACTACAACAATGCTTTTAAATAAAATGAAGGATTAATTTAATCTGGACAATATCAGGTTTAAATACAAGTTACTTTAAAAAACACCAGTAGTAGTCCTATTTCTTAGCCTATAATTTCTTATCTTTGCCTCTACTTAAAAAATTGCAAAAATGAAGACCTACGATTTTAACCGTATAGACCACAAATGGCAAAAGTATTGGGCTGAAAATCAAACTTTCAAAACCAAAAACTATTCTACCAAACCCAAATACTATGTATTAGATATGTTTCCGTATCCATCCGGTGCCGGACTACATGTAGGTCATCCGCTCGGTTATATCGCTTCTGATATTTATGCCCGTTACAAAAGACATCAAGGTTTTAACGTCTTACACCCAATGGGTTATGATTCTTTTGGCTTACCGGCAGAACAGTATGCTATTTTAACAGGACAACATCCGGCTATAACAACCGAACAAAATATTAAGCGCTATCGCGAACAAATGGATAAAATCGGTTTTTCATTTGATTGGTCACGTGAAGTACGCACCTCCGATCCCAAATTTTATAAATGGACACAGTGGATATTTTTACAACTTTTTAAGTCATGGTACAACAAAGATACTGACAAAGCCGAACCGGTAACCGAGCTAATTAAGATATTCGAAACTCAAGGTAATACCGGTATTAATGCAGCTTGCGATGCTGACACACCAAACTTTTCGGCCAATGAATGGTTGGCTATGACACCCAAGCAAAAAGACACTATTTTACACAAATACCGCTTGACATATTTGGCCGAAGCTGAAGTCAATTGGTGTCCGGCATTAGGAACTGTTTTAGCCAATGATGAAGTTGTCAACGGAGTTTCAGAACGTGGCGGACATCCGGTTGAGCGCAAAAAAATGCGTCAATGGATGATGCGCATTACTGCTTATGCCGAACGTTTACTAAACGATTTGGACACCATCGACTGGCCGGACTCATTAAAAGAAATGCAACGCAATTGGATAGGCAAATCAGTAGGCGCACGTATCACTTTTAAAGTATCCGGCAGCAACAAAACTTTTGATGTATTTACCACCCGTGCCGATACACTTTACGGTGTAACATTTATGGTTATGGCCCCCGAACACGAATTGGTCAATGAGATAACCACACCCGAACAACTTGAAAAAGTACAAGCCTATCAAGCACAAGCTGCTCGAAAAACCGAACGCGAACGCATGACCGAAGTCAAAGAAAAAACCGGCGTATTTACCGGTGCCTATGCCGAACATCCATTGACCGGTGAAAAAGTGCCGATTTGGATCAGCGATTATGTGCTTGCCGGATACGGCACCGGCGCAATTATGGCAGTACCTTCGGGCGACCAACGTGATTATGAATTTGCGCGCCAATTTGACATTCCGATTATCAATATCTTTGAAGGTAACGATATCAGTGAGAAAGCCAATGAAGATAAAGACGCCGTCTTAACGAATTCCGGATTTTTAAACGGTTTACCGGCAAAAGAAGCCATTCCGCGTATGATTACCGAATTGGAAAAACGCGGTGCTGGCAAAGCCGAAATCAATTACCGCTTACGCGATGCGGTTTTCTCTCGACAACGTTATTGGGGTGAGCCGGTACCGGTATATTTTAAAAACGGTGTCGCTACGGCAATACCTGAACAACATTTGCCTTTAGAATTGCCCGAAGTAGAAAAATATTTACCAACAGAAGACGGACAACCACCTTTGGGAAATGCCAAAAATTGGGCATGGGATGAAACTGCCGGACAGGTGGTATCTGTCGAGTTGATTGATAACGAAAATGTATTTCCCATTGAGCTGAATACCATGCCGGGTTGGGCAGGCAGTTCTTGGTATTTTAATCGTTATATGGATCCGCACAATGACAGTGAGCCGTTTGGTAAAGAAGCTATAAGCTACTGGCAAAAAGTAGATTTGTATCTCGGTGGTAGTGAACACGCTACGGGTCACTTGCTTTACAGTCGTTTTTGGCAAAAGTTTTTATATGATATCGAAAAAGTGCCGGCACCGGAATACAGCGTCAAATTAATTAATCAAGGTATGATTTTGGGCTATTCGGCATTTGCTTATCGTATCAACGGCACTAACAAATTTGTATCATTGGGCTTAAAAGATCAATATGAAACAACGCCCATTCACGTAGATGTCAATATGGTAGATGATTACGATTATCTAGACATAGACAAATTTAAAGCTTGGCGTCCCGATTTTGCCGATGCCGAATTTATCTTGGAAGATGGCAAATATAAAGTCGGGCGTGAAGTGGAAAAAATGTCAAAATCTAAATACAATGTCGTTAATCCGGATGATATTGTCGCCCAATACGGTGCCGATACTTTGCGAATGTATGAGATGTTTTTGGGTCCAATAGAAATAGCCAAACCATGGAATACTGCCGGATTGAAAGGTGTACATAATTTTTTACGCAAGTTTTGGTCATTATTTCACAATAATGGAATGTTTGATGTATCCTTGCAAAAACCCACCGAACAGGAATTACGTATTTTACATAAAACCATTAAAAAAGTTACAGAAGATATTGAAAATTTTTCTTTTAATACAGCCGTCAGCCAATTTATGATTGCGGTTAACGAATTGGGTAAACTCAAAACCAATAAACAACAGATTTTATCGCCGCTAGTGATTTTGTTAGCACCATTTGCACCACATTTAGCTGAAGATTTGTGGGAAGAGTTGGGCCATGACCAAAGTATTGCCTTTGAAGCCTATCCGAAATATGAAGCCCGTTACCTAAAAGAAAGCACCAAAACCTATCCTATTATGGTCAATGGTAAAATGCGACATAAAATAGATTTACCGGCAGAAATGGATAAAGAAACCATTGAAAAAACTGTACTGGCAGACACAAAAGTGCAAAATATTTTAGCAGATAAACAATTGAAAAAAGTGATAGTTGTCCCCGGAAAAATTGTTAATTTAGTAATCTAGTTGTAAATAACTGCAGGTTTCAGCCGGATGATTGTTTTATTTTTTTCTTGTATTTGTTAATTAAATATAAGTAAAAAGTACTTTATAAGCTACCAAGCAATTAAAGCAGACAGCTTACAAACTATAAAAATTTTAGTCGTTAACAAGCAAGAGTTTTTACTAATCATTGAAAAAGCTCTGTAAATTTGTCCGTATGTATCAGTTAAAATAAATCTGTTTAATTTGAAAAATTAAAGGTTATTTCCTAAAAACACTTTTTGTGCTTCATTATAAGCATTCTCGAAACGCGTCATTTTTATGCCGGTTTCAATTTTATTTTGAGTAAAATAAGTTAAAAGTTTTTCGGTAGGCAAGTTGCCGACCAGCTCATCTTTTGCCATTGGACAGCCCCCAAAACCTTTAATCGCACTATCAAAACGACGACAACCTGCTTGATACGCAGCGTCTACTTTTTCATGCCATGTTGTAGGGTGAGTATGCAAATGTGCACCAAACTCAATATCCGGATATTTAGGAATTAGATAAGAAAATATTTTTTGTATCGTATGTGGATCAGCCGTCCCAACTGTATCAGAAAGTGAAATTAACCGCACACCCATGGCTCTGACTTTAACTACCCATTCTTCAACAATTTCTTCATTCCATGGATCGCCATACGGATTGCCGAATCCCATTGAAAAATAGACATTTACTGTTTTATCATATTGCACGGACAAATCCATAATTTGTTGCAGTAAGTCACATGACTGACTGATGGTTTTTGCTGTATTTCGCATCTGAAAAATCTCTGAAAGTGAGAAAGGATAACCTAAATATGCAATTTGATTAAATTGTACAGCAGACTTGGCACCTCGTAAATTGGCAATAATAGCTAGTAATTTAGTTGCCGTTTGAGATAAATCCAATGCTGCTACAACCTCAGCAGTATCTTTCATTTGAGGAATGGCTTTTGGCGAAACAAAACTACCGAAATCAATAGTGTCAAAACCTACATCAAGCAAACTTTGTATATATCGTACTTTATCTTTGGTTGGGATAAAATACTTCAAGCCTTGCATAGCATCACGAGGACATTCGATAATTTTTAAGCTTTTGTTCAAATGATGATTTTTTGGAACATAAAGATACAAATATTTGTGTATTTACTTCCAAAAAAGTAAATGATTAGATATTAAAACATTAATTAAATATGTTTTATAGAGAAGTCTTTAAAACGCTTTTAAGTCCACTTTGGTTTATGTATCTTTGTAGCACCAAACATTAAAATTGATTTTTATATGCATCACATTTCCAAATTAATAGCCATTTTTTTGATAGTAAACCTATTAGCTTGTGAGTCCCCCTCAAAAAAAGTTTCGGTTTCATTATTTGATTATGTATTACCACAAGCTTCATATGCAATAAAGATCAATAAAAAAAATGTCATTCAACAAACCAATCCAATTATATTAGGAACCTATTTAAATCAAGCAGATAAAGATTTCTTAGCATATGCAAACTTTAAATTGCCATATATAATTAATATTCTGCAAAATAACAGTAAAATTAAGGGATTTGTAGCAATAGGCAGGCATGATTCCTTACATGTAATTTTTAAAGATGTTGCGGGTACCTATGATCAATTTAAAATTTATAAAACAACATTTCACAATCATACCTATTACGGCACCCAAATTAAAGATATAAATCTAATTTCTAATCAAAGGCTTTTATTAGAAAATACCATTAGAGATCAAGATGATTTTGGGCAACTATCGCATAATAAAAATTTTTTGAAAGGACTAAAAAGTTTAGATGACAATGCTGCTTTAAATCTGATTGTATTGACCGAACAATTAAAACCTGATACGTATTTTGAGTCTTTATTAAAATTTAAATGGACAGAGATAGGCAATTGGTTTTTTTATGATTTGGTTGACACTAAACGTCAAATTGCTACCGGATTATGCATAAGTGAAAACAATAACAGTATTATAAACTCTTTATTTAAAAAAAACACACCTGATAATCAAAAAATTGTGCAGCTTTTACCCTTTTCCATAGATGCATATTTGAGTTTTAGTTTTGATAACTACGAACAATTTTCAGAACAATTGAGCCTCTATAAACTCTATACATCTGAACAGACAAATCCTAACAAACAAAAATTTGAAAGTCTAAAAGCATTTTGTTTTTTTAATGAGAAAAGCAATAAAGCCATTATTTTATATTTAGAAACCCTATCAGACTTAATTGGAGAAGAACCAATAAAGGTTAAAGAGTTTAACAATTATGACCTTTATAAATTTGATAATCCGGAATTGATCAATAGTCAATTTTCAGGTTTTTTACCCAAAATGAACGCTAAATTTTTTAGTCTTGTCGATGGTAAAATTATTATTACTGAAACCCAAGCTTATTTAGAAAAAATCATCAACGACTATCAAAATCATTCGACATTAGCAAAAAGTCAGACTTACAGTAAATTGCAAGCCGAAATTCCAGATAATTATCATCTTGTTTTATTCAAAAATAAAGTAAAAATAGATGGTCAATCTTTTATGAAAGCCTTAACTTTTAAAGTAGAAAATAATCTTTGCTTTACAAATTTAGTCTTACAAAACATTCAAGGCACTGACGGACAAGGGCTGGTAGAACAAGTATTAACTTATTCTATGGATAAACGTCCACCTATTAAACCACAATTGGTTTTTAACCATAAAACCAAACATTTCAATATCATTTATCAAGACGCAAACAAGTATTTAAATTTCATAAATTTAAAAGGTCGCACTTTATGGCAGTTGCCGCTTAAAGATTTTATTACAGGTCCAATTAAACAAGTAGATTTATTCAAAAATAAAAAAATACAATATACGTTTGTAACCCCGCATGAATGGTATATTATAGACAGGTTGGGACGAACTGTTGATAATTTTCCAAAACATTTTAAAACAGAAATTACACAAGGCATAAGTGTATTTGACTACGATCGTAACCGTAAATACAGGTTTGGACTAACACAAGGCAAATACTTTAATTTATATGACAACGAAGGTCATAAAGTTAAAGGGTTTAATTTTAAAGCTTTAAATAAAATAGCTAAAATACCTCAGCATTTTAGGATAAACAATAAAGATTTTATCCTATTACAAGACCAACAAGGGCATTTATATTTAATTAACAGAAGAGGACAACAAAGAATAAAAATCAAACAAAAGTTTAATACTAAACAAAACGACTGGAATGTTTATCAACAAAAATTTGTCACCATTGACGACAATAATAACTTGATAGCCATAGATTTATCTGGAAATATTAAAAAAGCCAAGTTAGATTTAGGAGATCATATTTTATCAGATATAAAAGCCAATACTATGGCTGCGATTGCCGGTAATAAATTACTCCTTAATAAAAAAATAAAAGATTTGGATTTGGGCACCTATAATCCACCCGAAATATACCAAATACCTAAACAAACTTATATATTTGTTGCAAATAAAGACAATAACAAAATATATGCATTTAATAAGAAAGGACAACTTCTGAAAAATTTTCCTATCATTGGTCAACAAGTTTTAGATTTTAAATATAATCAAAACGGAAAATATTTATTAGTATATGATAGTGCCAATAACTTAATACTTTATAAATTTTGAACTAACTAAATAAAGCAGCTTAACCGACCGCTGTCATTCTAGCAAATTAATTGTAAATTTGCCATAAAAAATACCACAAATGATTGAATTTTTACATAGCAGTTGGGCTATTATAGTCATCTTAATGTTTATTATTACATTAAGTCGTTTTTTATCGGCTTATTTTAAAAACCGTATTTTCAGTTATCAGAAAGATTTTAGAATTGCCAGTTTTACCTTTATAGTACTTACTTTTCAGGTAATTTTAGGCTTGGCAGCTTGGTTTTCATCACCATATTTTACCGGTATACAGCAAGGCCACATGCGTTCTTATCTGCAGTCTTCTCATGACCGGCTTTTAGTCTTAGAACACCCTTTGATGATGCTTATCGCTTGGGGTTTAGTATATATTGGCTTTTTAAGAATGAAAAAAGCCCCTACCAGCAAAAAGAAATTTATGGCAGTTATTCTTTTATATGGATTAGGATTTTTATTTATTATATCTCGAATTCCTTGGAGAAATTGGCTCTAAAATAAAGCATATGTTTTTATCCGTTATTATCTGCACATACAATCGTGACCAGCATATAGGTCGTGCTTTAGAAAGTTTGGTCAATCAAGATTATAATGCTTCAGATTATGAAATAATTGTTGTAGATAATAACTCGACAGATAAAACTTCTGAAATTATTCATAATTTTAAAGAAGCGCATCCGTCATATCAAATACAACTGGCAAAAGAAACACGTCAAGGTTTGTCATATGCCAGAAACAAAGGTTTAGCACTAGCACAAGGTCGTTATATCGCTTATATAGATGATGATGGTATTGCCCGTTCAGATTATGTCAGTAACATAAAAAAATGTAGTATAAAATTTCCTGATGATACTGCATTTGGCGGAAAAGTTTTACCAAAATATGAAAAAGGCCAACCGCCGGCTTGGATGTCACATTATATTGAACGTATTATTTCAATTGTTGATTTGGGAAACGAAGTTAAAGAACTCAAGAAAACATACCCGGTAGGCTGTAACATGTTCTTTAAAAAAAGTATCATTGATAAAATAGGCGGCTTTAATACAGCTTTAAAATTACGCTCTGATGACAAATATATTTTTTTAAAATTGCGCTCAAAAGGCTATCGTATTTTATACATTCCGGATGTTGTGGTTTGGCATTTTATAGATCATTTTCGCAATAGCTTATCATATGTCAAAAAAATCAGCTATCTGAATGGAACTGCCGAACGTATACGTATACAAACAATACCCGATAAACATACACTTACATATTTAAGACGCTTAGCCGATTATATTTTTAAGCTTTTTGCATCTGTCATATTATGGATCTATTATTTTTCTAAGGGTCAGAGTATTAAGGGAAAAGCTTTGTTTTTATCAATGTGGCAAGCTTTAAAAGGATTTTTAAATTTTTAAATAACGATTTTAATGAAATGGCTATTGTTCTTACAAAATTTGTGGCTTCAAAGCAGTCAAAGTATGGCAACATTAATTAAAGTTGCCTTATGGAGTCGCCCCGTAAAGCTTCCCCAGCCACAACATGCCGAAATGGTCATTTTAGGAAATGGACCGTCTTTAAAAGATTTTTTGATGCAACCAAAAGACTTCTTTAAAAATAAAGATCTTATGGCTGTTAATCATTTTGCCGATACTGATGCTTTTCAAGAATTAAAGCCGACCTATTATATGATTAATGTACCGGAATTTTGGACAGATGATATCGATGATGACGTCAAAGACCGTCGCAATCGTTTATATCAAAATTTAATTGAACGCACACATTTTCCGCTACATCTATTTTTAGGAATCGGTGCCAAAAAATCTGAACTTTGGCAAAAACTTCCTCAAAAAAATTCATTCATAAAAATTCATTATATCAATCCAACTCCGGTAGAGGGTTTTCAAACCTTTAGATTTTTTTGTTACCAACATTTATGTGGAATGCCACGCCCCCACAACGTTTTAATTCCTTCACTTATAAGTGCCATTAATATGGGCTATAGAAAAATTTATTTATTAGGAGCCGATCATTCTTGGTTAAAAGATATTTATGTTGCTCCTGACAATCGGGTTTTTTTGACACAAAAACATTTTTATGATGCTAAAACCGCCCAACCGGCTGTTATGAAAAAACTTGGAAAAAGCCAAAGACATCTTCATGAAATACTACATAAATTTATGTTGAGCTTTAAAGCTTATTTTGATTTGGACGCATATGCCCAAAAACAAGGCTGTAAAATTATTAACTTAACCCCAAACTCATATATTGATGCCTTTAAGCGCCAAAAATTATAGTAATATGTCTAAATATTTAATAATTATTTTTATGACGGTCTGCCTTAAGGCTTCCGGTCAATTTATCAATACACAATTAGACAATATTGATATTCTCCAATATGATTTTCATATTCAAATAAATGATAGTACAAATGTAATTCAAGGAGAAACGCACGTAAAATTCGTTATAAAAAAAACAACAGAAAAACTCGATTTAGATTTTAAAAATCAACACAATAACGGTTTAGGAATGAAAGTGTTAAACCTTTTTAACAATCAAGGAAAGAATCTAAAATATAAGCACACCAATGATCATTTAATTATTGACTTAAAACCAACACCTAAGCCACAAGATACCGTTAGCATTATTATAAAATATAGCGGTATACCCGAAGACGGTTTATATATCAAGGAAAATAAATACGGGCAACGTACTTTTTTTGGTGACAACTGGCCCAACCGGGCTCGTTATTGGCTTCCTGTAATTGACCATCCTTCTGATAAAGCGCTGGTTACTTGGCATATTACAGCTCCTAAACATTATAATATCGTAGCTTCCGGAAAGCTATTTCGAAAAATAAGCGGCTTGAAATATGACCAATATGAATTTGCCACTAAAGTGCCTTTACCTACAAAAGTTATGGTATTTGCAGCTGCCGATTTTAATATCAAATATTATGACAAACTTTATCTTTCAAACAAATGCATATCGGTAAGTAGTTGGATTTATCAAAAAAGTCCGCTAGATGGATTTGATGATTATAAATGTGCCTTGAAAATATTAAAGTATTATGACAGTCTTATTGGGCCATATGCATTTGAAAAATTAGCAAATGTGCAATCAAATACACGTTTTGGCGGTATGGAAAACGCCGGCAATATTTTTTATGATGAAAATACAGTTGATAGCAGCAAATCTGTTGAAAATTTAGTAGCACATGAAATCGCACATCAATGGTTTGGCAATGCTGTTAGTGAAGAAAAATGGCAAGATATATGGCTAAGTGAAGGTTTTGCCACTTATTTAACCGATTTGTATGTTGCATATTTTTATGGTCAAAAAAAATTTAAAGAACGCTTAAATAAAGAACGACAAAAAATACGGCGTTATAATCGTTTTACAACACACCCTATTGTTTATGAAGAAAAACAAAATCTATTCAAATTGCTCAATCCTAACTCCTATGAAAAAGGCGCATGGGTATTACATCTATTGAGACAAAAAGTCGGCGATCGAGATTTTTTTAAAATTTTACGTGGTTTTTACCAACAATATTACTTAAAAAATGCCAGCACCAAAGATTTTATTGTTTTAGCAGAAAAAATTTCCGGTCAAAAATTAGATTGGTTTTTTAAACAATGGCTTTACACACCCGGTATACCACAACTTAAATTTTTTCACCAATATGACACAAAAACTCATACTGTCAAATTACAAATTATCCAAAAAGGAGAACTTTACAAGTTAGATATTACAGTATTACTCACCAATGGAAAAGATTCGATTTATAAAAATATACAGCTCAATAATGTACAACAAACTTATGAGTTTAAACTTCCTGCCAAAATGCATTCCGGTCAAATACAATTAATTATAGATCCGGACATAAATTTATTATTTGAAAGCCTCAATTAAATATGAATAATCAACAATTAAAATGGCTTATTTTTGCAGGTTTATCAATAGTCTGGGGCAGTTCATTTATACTAATGAAACTAGCGATGCAGCACCTATCCCCTACGCAAGTTGGGGCCTTGCGTATGATTATAGCCGGCCTGTTTTTAATGCTTATTGGCGGAAAAAAACTTTTATATATCACTAAAAGGCAATGGCGAATTTTATTTTTAATTGCCCTTGCCGGCACGTTTATTCCAACATTTTTATTCACTTTTGCCATTGAACATATCAATAGTGGCATTGTAGCAATTCTCAATTCATTTACACCGCTAAACACCTTATTAATAGGATATTTTTTCTTTCATTACAGTTTTAATAAACGACAAGTTAGCGGAATTTTAATCGGTATTGTAGGTACAGCCTTATTAGTAGGGAGTGGTATAAATGGAAATAACGGGGACAATTATTGGTATGCCTTATTAGTATTGGCAGCAACTATAGGCTATGCTATTAATGTTAATGTCATCAAATTATACCTAGCGGATATGGATACAATGAGCATTGCTGTAGGCAATTTTGCTTGGGTATTAATTCCTGCGTTTATTGTTTTATATTATACCGGTTTTTTTTATGAAAATTTTACCCAACCACCTGTTAACCAATCACTTTTATATATCGTCATATTAGCAGTTATAGGTACGGCACTTGCGATGATTTATTTTAATAAAATGATAAAAATATCAAGCCCTGTTTTTGCATCATCTGTTACCTATACTATACCTATAGTAGCACTTTTTTGGGGATTAATGGATGGAGAACAAATATCACCTTTACAAATGGCCGCGGGTGTAATTATTTTAATAGGCGTATACATTACAAATCAATAAAATCAATAAAATTAATAAAATGCATAAAACATTTATATTTTTTTCATTATTATTCTTACTTCATTGTAAAGGTGTCACTCAATCAGAAAAAGACACAAAACCTTTTCCTACTCAAAATCTTACTTGTATCAAAGGTCAGCAATTTAGTTTAAAATTGCCCTCAGGAATTTACCATTTAAAAAATGCCCCAAAAGGAATGCATTTTTTTCCTAATGGTTTACTCACATGGACACCCACCAATGATCAGGACGGCGAATGGTTAGTTTCTGTTTTAAATCAACAAAATCAAATTATTAAACATATTCATATTTCTGTAAGTGGTATGGATATCTTATATAATGGATGCTTTGTAGATTTTTCTTATCAAGGAACTGAAAAAGGCACACCTACACAACCTTTTAATAGTCTTCAAAAAGCAAGTGATTATCTAAAAAGTAAAATTAATACAACTCAAAAGATTTATATTCGCGGTGGTGAATACTATAATACAAAATATGGACAAAATTTAGACAACCGAGCTTTTGCTTCGCTTAAAAATTATAATGGAACTGCAAAAAAGCCTCTAATTATAACCGCTTGGGGCAATGAACATGTGTTAATTAAAAGTGATGGGAGTGCTGCTTTTGCAATCAGAAAAAGTCATTTTGTTAAAATTAAACAACTTGAATTTGAAGGTGTTGCGCAACAAATTAATTTTCAAGATGTCATAAACAATTGGTGGCAAACACCTAATTATTATAAAGGAAGTGGTCTCTCAATCAATCAAGATTGTCATGATATTCTAATTACAAATTGTATTGTTCATGATTTTCCGGGAGCCGGTATTACAGCTCATAATAGTGATGCTATTGTTATAAAACAAAATATTATCTACAATAATGCATGGTGGAGCATTTCCGGAACCGGTGGCGCAATAATAAACGGCAGTAAAAAATTATCCGAAACACTATCTGAAATATCCGGAAATTTAATTTTTAATGTCGAAAGTCGAATTATTTCCAGAGTATTTTCTAAAGGTTTTGCTACAATGGCCATTGATGAAGGTAAAGCAATACTGCTACAAGAATATAAAGATAACGGCTTTGGTTATAATTATCAGAAATCTTATCAGGTTTTTAATAACCATTTGGCTTATAATGGCAAAGGTATTACGGTTAATAAAGCGAGCCATGCACATATTCATCATAATTCATTATTCTATTCAAAATCTCTAAGAATCGGAAGTTTGAGTCATGATATTTTATTGACTCACAATGCTGTAGAAGTTGTAAAAGGCAGTCCGTGGTTGTCTATTAGTTATCAAAATACAGCTGTAAAAGCTGTTGATAATTTTTTTAATAACGGCTCAAAAATTAAATACAGACCAAATAAAAACATTCAAATAGAACAAAATACCGGCCTCGACAAGGTATTTGAAAATTGGCATCAACCGGTTCGTATAGTTATTAAAAATAATTGTGGTGCTTCACAAAAAAGTTGGGATAATTTATCTGAAATGATTGATTTGTATGCTATCAAAATTCATCCACATACAAAAACTTACACCCGAGATTCTATACAAAAAATGGCAGATCAAATCATAGATGTTGCATTAAAAATTTTTCCGGAAATAACCATAACTTGTTTACAGTCAAGCAATAATTCTGTTAAAGTGATGCTTAAAAACATACCAAAAAAGTTTGTCAAAGAAAATAACCTACCATCTAATAGTTTTATACTGTTTTTCAAACATGGTTATGATGGCCGGTTTTGCAAGTAAAAGTTATTTCATTTAAGTATAATCCAAAGCATTTTCTTTGTTAAAACTTTCTTTCAAGAAGTAATAAAATCTATTTGCAGGTTTGCCACCTGAACATTCTCTCTAGTACTTTTTATACTGCATAACGAGAAACAATAAAGACAGCCTAACAGATATATACTTTTCGGTAAGCAAATTAATTTAATAGTGTCACATCTACCCATTTTGTCATATTGGATTATGTAATGATACGTTGGGCTAGTTTTGTGTAATGTTGCTCCTGTGTAGTAAGTGCATAATATTTAAAGTTTATAATGTCCGATTTCAAGTAGTTCCTTCATCACTCTATCGAAATGGCAACCCATTCTTTCGTAGTCTATTGAAAATGTATCGGAAATTTGTTTAACGTTTAGTGAAATGTTATTTAAAGTGTGTTTTTAATTCACTTAAAGTATGTTTTTTAAGGTTTGGCCTTCGCCTATAAAGTGGCGTTTGGATATTTCAGAATAAAATTTATTGACCAACACCATATGCGCCCATTAGATTTCTACCGTAATTCAATACATATACCGATTCTTGTTTCCTTTACTCATTATCATTAAATAAAATGTCAAGTAAAATACGGAAAATACTTGACATGTTATGAAAATTATTTATCTTTGTGATATGAGTATTTCAAAAAAAATAGAAGAAAAAATTAAAACAATTAATGAAGGCGAAACTTTTACCTATAAAGAATTGTCGATTGAGAAAAATGAATATCAGTCTGCCGCAAAGTCAATTGAACGATTAATTAAAAAAGGAAAAATTAAAAGAATTTCACCCGGAATATTTTTTAAGCCGAAACAAACTGTTTTTGGCGAATTATTACCAAAGGAAGAAGAAATATTAAAGCCGTACCTTTATAAAAACGGGAGGAGAATTGCTTACATTACAGGTGTTTATTTATATAACAAACTCGGATTAACCACACAAATTCCTCAAACAATTAAACTTGCGAGTAGAGAAAAAGAAATCAAAGTTAATAAATCCAATTTAAAAATAAAGCCGGCTAAAAGTTATATTGAAGTAACAAATAAAAATTTTCAATATCTGGAAATTTTAGATGCAATCAAGGATTTTAAGAAAATACCGGACTTAAACATTGAAAACGGCATAAGAATTCTATTGAATATTTTACAAGAATTAAAAAAAGACGAGATTAAAAAAATTATAAAATACAGTCTAAAATATCCACCCAGAACAAGAGCATTACTCGGTGCATTATTGGAAGAAATTGGCGTTAAAGAAGAATTGAACGATTTAAAAAATAGCTTAAATCCTTTGTCAGAATATGTTTTTGGAATTAAAAAAGAGATTTTGAAAAATGCCGAAAACTGGAAAATAAGATGAAACTACATTCAAACAAAAAATTATTCAAAGATGCTGTAATTGCCACAGCTCAAATGAAAGGAATTAAAGAAATTTTTATTGAAAAAGACTATTGGGTTTCATTAACTTTGAAAACAGTATTTGAAGATGACATAGGTAAAGAAACTGTTTTTAAAGGTGGTACTGCATTATCCAAATATAATAACTTAATTGAACGATTTTCGGAAGACATTGACCTTGTTATATTAAGAAGTGAAAAAGAAACAGGTAATCAGCTAAAAAAGAAACTTAAAACAATTTCAAAATGCGTTGAAAATGTCGTTCCCGAGATAGAAATTGACGGAATTACCAATAAAAAAGGAATGATTAGAAAAACAGCACATTCATACGAAAAATCGTTTAACGGAAAATTTGGACAAATTCGAAATTTTATTATTGTTGAATCAAGTTGGCTTGGAAATTATGAACCATACGAAACAGGTTTCATTTCTTCAATGATTTATGAAATGATGAAACAATTAGGACAACACGAAATTATTGAAAAATATGAAATGCATCCATTTGAAGTTAATGTGTTAAGTCCCAAAAGAACCATTTGTGAAAAAACAATGAGTTTAGTTCGGTTTTCATATTCGGAAAATCCAATTGAAGACTTGAATAATAAAATTCGACATATTTACGATATCCATAAATTGCTAAAAGATACCGAGATAAATGATTTTTTCAATTCAAAAGAATTTGACAAAATGCTACAAAAAGTAGGTAATGATGATATTTTTAGTTTCAAAAGTAATAACGAATGGCTAAAAGAACATCCTGTTTCAGCAGTAATATTTAGTCAACCGATAAATACTTGGAAACAGTTAAAAAATACTTATAACAGTAGTT